>CALFYN010000063.1 GCA_937952345.1 uncultured Acidobacteriota bacterium | reverse complement strand
GTGACGCGGCGGGAGAACACAACAGGCATGTAACCAGATTACGCGAGCGCTTGGCACAAGAAGCAGTCAATACCTGGCTTTAAAATAAAACCTAGCAAAAAGACTCGCCGCCTGTTGCTGCAATCCGCTGCCGCCGCTCCCGCTCTTGGGGCTGCCGGTTCGACGAAAACGAACTCCGCCGCTGTCTACGAACGGTTGGGCGTGAAGCCGATCATCAACGGCATGGGCACGGTGACGGTGCTCGGCGGGTCGCTGATGCCGCCGGAAGTGGTGCAGGCCATGGACGATGCGGCGAAACATTTTATCCATCTGCCGGAGTTGCAGAAGAAGGCCGGGGCGCGCCTGGCCGAGTTGCTGAACGTGCCGGCGGCGATGGTCACCGGTGGCGCCGCGGCTTCGATTTCCGTGGGCACCATCGCCTGTCTGAACAGGGGCGACAAAAAGCGGCTGCGCGAATTGCCGGATACGGGCGACGGAGTGCGCGATGTGATCATGCAGAAAACGCACCGCTCCGGCTATGAACACCAAATGATGATGGCCGGGGCGAAGATCGTCATGGTGGAGACGGCGGAGGAACTGCGGCGGGCCATCGGACCCAAAACCGCGATGCTGTTCTACATGAATAAGGCCGAGAAAGAAGGCAAGATTCAGCGGGCCGAGTTCATCCGCATCGCCAAAGAGCGGAGCGTTCCCACCTTCAACGATGCGGCCGCGGATGTGCCCCCCAAGGAGAATCTCTGGAACTACGTCAACCGCGACGGCTTCGATCTGGTCGCGTTTTCCGGCGGCAAGGGATTGCAGGGTCCGCAGTCGGCGGGGCTGCTGTTGGGCCGAAAAGACTTGATTGAGGCAGCGACGGAAGGCCAAAGCCCGTATGGCGGCATCGGGCGCGGCATGAAAGTGGGCAAGGAAGAGATTGTGGGCATGGTGGCCGCGGTGGAGCGCTTCCTCCGCGTGGATCATGAGGCCGAAGCCCGTCACCTCGACCAGCGTGTGTCGGAAATGATGAAGCTGATCGGCAAGCCCGATGGCGTCGCCTTATCGCGGTATGTGCCGGAGATTGCCAACGCCGTGCCGCACCTGGCGATGGAATTCGCCGAAGGACGCGGCGTCACCGCAAAGCAGGTGCATGACCGGTTGCTCGAAGGCGATCCGGCCATCTACACGCTGCTCCGCGGCCCGCGCACGCTGATGGTGAGTGTGTGGATGATGCACGGCAGCGAACATCGCGTGGTCGGAAAGCGGCTGGGCGAACTGCTCAAGGCGTAAACGCAATCCATCAGCGGTTGCGAAGGGCATCCCAGTAAAATGCGGTGCCCCCGTAGTTCTCGCCAAGCGGCCCGCTGTCGTTGAGGCCCCAGCGGTATTCCTTGTGCGCGATCTTGATCCCCGGTTTCAGCCAGTTGTGCTGTGGTGCGTACTTGGCCAGAAAATCATGCAGGGCGGCGAAGTCCTCTTTGTACCATTTGAAGATCATACTGATCTCGGCTTTGCGCGCTTTTGCATCGAAGGTGTGCAGAGCCGGGTTCGCCAGCCAGGCGATGGTGTTGTCCTCTAACTGCGCATCCAGGCGCTCGGGAACATATGCCTCACGGCGCAGCGGTGGACAACTGCGCGCGGCGCAGACCAGAGCCGAGTGAATGCGCGGATCGCCCATTTTCCGCAGCTTCGTTTCGATCTCGTCGAGCGATGCCTTTTTGCCGCTTACCGTGTGGCGTGCCTCACGGAAAGGCTTCTTCGTTTTCCAGATGCTCACGATCGGGTAATGGGTCAGCACCCAACGAACCGTGAGGGCATTGTAGGCATTGATGAGTGACGCCTTGTCGTCCGGATTCTTCCATGGCGCGGCGATCGCGGCCAGATACGCATCGAGCGCAGGCACGTCCGCACTTTTCCAGCGCGCGTAGTCGACGCGGTTCTGTTCGTTGACGTATTTCTTCAGCAGCCCGTCCCATGCGGAATGATCGATGGCCAACGCCGGAAGAGCGGTCAGCAGCAGAAGCGCTTTCATGGGCGCAATTTCTCCTCGTGGAATCGGTCGCAGCCGGTGCACATGTTCTGATAGACGCGTCCGGATGGCAGGATGACCTTCGATTTTTCGTAAAAATCCTCCACCGTCCACCCGTAAGTAATTCCCATGCGCTCGGGATGGCCCATCGAAATCGCTTCGTAGACGGGATGGCCTTGCAGCCGCGCCAGGATGCCGTCGAGCGATTCACTAAGCAGATTGCCGATAGGAGAACGCGTCTTCAGGCAACAGGGGTAGACGTTGCCTTCGGGATCCACCGACACCTCCGACCCGCGCTGGCGGTGCGCGAGAAAGCCCAGTCCTCCCGACCACTGGTTGCAGAAATTATCGGCCAGCGTGGCTTGCGACAATTCGTTTTGCATGGCGCGCCCGCGCGGCCACAGCTTGCCGATCCACGACTCCGGTGTTGCGCCGAAGAATTGGTAATAAGGCCCGGTCGCGTGCGCATCGTGCCACGCCGGATCGGGCCGCAGACCCGCCTCGCGAAACCACGCTTCCAGCTTGCCCGTCAACCGTGTCCGTGCCTCTTCTGATTCGAGTCCCGCGTGGAAGGAATCGACTCCGGAAACCGAGATCAGCCATGCCCCATGTTGCAGCAACTCAGCGATGATTTTCGGGGTGAGTATGTCGCCGGTGGTCTGAATGATCACCCGCACGCCACCTTGTGCGGCGTATTGCGCGCGCAACTGCTCCATCGCCGGATACAGCACCGCTTCGCGCACGGCATCGAGCAAAATCTCCCCGCCGGCGAGGATGACACGTCCAGGCTTTTCGACGCCATCGCAGGGATCGAGATACGTATGCCGCGCGGGGAAGTTTTCGATGATCCGCGGAACATGGACCCGCGATTGTTCCACCAACTTCGCGCGCTCCTCGCCGTGATAGGGATGAAAGCGCGGCTCGTAGCAGTGCGGGCATTCGCGGTGGCACAGCCACGAGGCGACGAAGTAAATGGATTCCACTGCTTACTTCTGGAACACCAGGAAATACTGGTGGGGAAGAAACGTGTGCGATTGCGCCAGCTTGAAACCTGCCGCCTTGAACTCCGCGGTGACTTCGTCTTCGCTCAGTTTCATGGATGGCGGCGGGCCGACGGGAAGCGGCTTCTTGTAAAAATCGACGATGACAATGCGGCCGCCCGGTTTCAGGGCCTTGGCGAGCTTGGTGTAGTACGCGGGCCGGTTGTCGATATGGTGCAGAACATCGCAAATAAAAACGGTGTCGATGCTGGCGTCAGGCAGATGGGGATTATCCGGCGTGGCGAGGATGTTCTTGATGTTTGGCGCGCCCTGTTTGGCGATGATGGCCAGCAGCTTGGCGTCGATATCGACAGCGTAGACCTGCTTGACGTGGTGGGCGAACCGGCGCGAAAAATAGCCGGATCCCGCGCCGATATCGGCGATGGTTTCATCGCGGCGCAACTTCAATGCCTGGATGACTTCGTGGGGCTTCTGCCATGCATCGCGCTCCGGATGCTCTAGAACTTTGGCGTATTCTTCGGGGCTGCGAGGAGGGTGATTCTGATGGTGAACTTGCGGGGCGAGCAAGACAAAGGCGGCCAAAAAAGCGACCATCTCTTGATTAGAGCATATCGATGCGATCAATGACTCCGATTACGGCCATATCAATGGGAGAGTTCGGCCGCCCCACGCTGGTCATCGCTGAGAAGCCTTCCGTCACCAGGAGAACACGGTCGCCGATGCCTGCATCGACCGCATCCACCGCAACCACGGCATCGCCGCGGTCGGATCCGTCCAAGTGAAGCGGTTGCACGATCAGAACCTTCTGTCCATCGTGGCTCGGGTGATGTTGCGTGGCCACCACTTCGCCGATAACACGCGCGATCAGCATGCCGGCTCCTTGGGCGGGCGCCGCACGTGCAGTTCATCGACGATGGCTACGATGCAGGTATCGGTGGTGACTTCCGCCGGAAGGAACGGAAAGCTGGATTCCTTGCCGCGGCAGCAATACACCAGTTCCCCCGCGCCGGCCCCAACCGAATCCAGCACCACGATGCGCTTCCCGGTGGGCGTCAGTTCGGGCGTGACCGGCTGGATGATCAGCATGCGCTGGCCTTCCAGCTTCGGATCCTTGACGGTGCACCAGACCCGGCCGATCACCTGAGCGAGAAACACGCGCTCCCCCTACCCTTTCTTCTTCGAAGGCTCGTCCAGCGAGACGCTGTCCACAATGCCGATGATCGCCGTATCGACGGGATGATCCTTGCACCCCTCCGCCATGCGCGCGCTGCTGCCGGAGACGGCAATCACCAGTTCGCGCGCCCCCGCGCCCACCGAATCGACAGCGATGACGTAGTTCGCGTCTTCCTTGCCGTCCGGGGCCACGGGCTTGATGAGGAGCAGTTTCTTGCCTTCGAGACGCGGGTCTTTGCGGGTCGCGACAACATTCCCCACCACGCGGGCGAGAATCATTACTTGGTGCTCTTGCCGATGGGCAGAACGTCTTCCAGGCTGGGATGCGGGCGCGGAATGACGTGTACGCTGACCAGTTCGCCCACGCGGCGGGCGGCGGCAGCGCCGGCATCCGTCGCGGCGCGCACGGCGGCGACATCTCCGCGCACCAGCGCGGTCACGTAACCGGAGCCGATCTTTTCCCAGCCGACCAACGTCACTTTGGCGGCTTTCACCATCGCGTCGGAGGCCTCAATCATGGCCACCAGACCGCGGGTTTCAATCATTCCTAGAGCTTCCCCCATTCAACCTCCAATCGAATTTCCATCATTGTGTCCCGTCGCGATGCGTGTCAAGCCATGCCGCGCGCGCGCAGCGCCTCTTCCACGAGGGCCACCAATTCATCGCGCGTGACCGTGATCTTCCCATCGGAACCGGACACATCCTCGGCTACCACCGGGCAACCCGGTTCGCCGGAAACCTTTGCTTTGATGCCGTAACGCGTGCGCGCATCGATGAGCTTGTCCACCTCGGTGCGGGGCAGCACGGTAGGTCCGCCCAGCAATTCCGCCACCAGCGAAATGCGCGCGTAGTGCTCCACCGTTTCCATGCGGAAATAGGCCTGAAAAACTTCCTCGCCATAGGCGACCGCGCCGTGGTTGGCCAGCATCAACGCGTTGTACTTCGGGATGTAGGGCAGCATCGGCTCAGTCAGCGCGTCCGTGCCGGGCAAGCCGTAGGCGGCCAGCGGGACGCAGCCCAGGCCGATGATCACTTCGGGCAACAGCGCCTGGTTCAAAGCGCGCCCCGCCGTGGCGAAGCCGGTGGAAACCGGCGGATGCGCATGGACCACCGCACGCACATCGGGGCGCAGTCCGTAGATGGTCAGATGCATCATGATCTCGGAGGTGCGCTCTTTGCGCCCTTCGATCTTGTTGCCCTTCATGTCGCAGATGATGAGATCGTCGACATGCATCATGCCCTTGCTGACGCCCGTCGGCGTGCAGAGGATTCGCGTCTCGTCGAGCCGGATACTGATGTTGCCGTCGTTGGCCGCGACCCAACCTTTTTCAAAGACCAGGCGGCCGATCTCGACGATATCCTGCCGCAGTTCTCGCTCTGTTTTTGGCATCCGAATGTTCGATTGTATCAGGCTTGAGGGCGCCATGGTTTAGGCGAGGAATGCGGTACATTCGAGAGATCCGTAATGCGCCTTTTACTGGGATTGATGCTTTCGCTCTGGGCCGAAGATTGGCCGCAGTTTCGCGGGCCCGCCGGGCAGGGCCACTCCACTGAGACCGGGCTTCCCGTGGAGTGGAGCGAAACCAGCAATGTGCTCTGGAAGACGGCTATTCCGGGCGTCGGCTGGTCTTCCCCCGTCGTAGCCGCGGGGCGCATCTATGTGACCACGGCCACCGATGATGGGCATTCTCTGCGGTTGCTGGCCTTGGATATGGAGTCCGGCCGTGTGCTCTGGAACGTTGAGGTGTTTCGTCTCGAAGGCGAGATCCCCATTCATCAGAAGAACAGCCATGCATCACCGACACCGGTGTTGGAAGGCGATCGCATCTATGTGCACTTCGGCGCCCATGGCACTGCGGCGCTGCGTTCCGATGGCGCCGTGCTTTGGCGGCGCAAGCTCGATTATTACCACCGGCATGGTCCCGGCGGCTCGCCCGCGCTCTATCGCGATCTGCTGATTATCAATTGCGACGGTTACGATAAACAATTCGTCGTCGCACTGGACAAGCGCAACGGTGAGATTCGCTGGTTGCGGGATCGCAAGGGGTATCAGGCCTACGCGACCCCGCTGATTGTACAAGTGAATGGGCGGGATCAGGCGATCAGTCCCGGGGCGCACTTTGCCGCCTCCTACGATCCGCTCACGGGAGAAGAACTGTGGCGCGTGCGCTATGGCACGGGGTATTCGAATGTGCCGCGTCCCGTGTTCGGCCATGGATTGCTCTTCCTCTGCACCGGCTTCGACAAGGCGAATCTGATTGCCGTCAGGCCGGATGGGAAGGGCGATGTCACCGAGACCCACATCGCCTGGACCAATACACGCGGCATTTCGCTCACGCCTTCTCCGATTCTGGTGGGCGATGAATTGTACTTCGTCAGCGACAACGGCATCGCGGCGTCCCTCGATGCGCGCACCGGGAAGGAGCACTGGCGGCAGCGGCTGGGCGGGAATTTTTCGGCATCGCCGATCTTCGCCGAAGGGCGCATCTATTTCTTGAGTGAGGAATGCGAGGCCACTGTGCTGGCGCCTGGAAAGGAATTTCAGCAATTGGCGAAAAGCCAGTTGGAGGGCCGTTGCCTCGCTTCGTATGCGCCAACCGCGCGGTCTTTATTGCTGCGCACCGATGCCCACCTCTACCGCATCGGCAAGCGTTAACGCGCCTAGCGATCCCCCAGCAGCATGTAGGTCGCCGTTGCGATGGCGCACAGCGTCCCCCGTTCATCCCGTAATTCTACGGTGCCCACCACCAGCGTTCGGCCCGTCTTGACCAGTGTCGCGCGGGCACGCACACAGGCTGTGTCCATCGCCGGGCGCAGGTAGTTCACCTTCAACTCCGTGGTGGTGGAATGGCGCGATTGCTGCAAAACGTGTTCCAGCGCATACCATACGGCCTCGTCGGCAACGGTCGCGATGATGCCTCCATGCAGCGTGCGATCCGGGTTGAAGTAGAACGGCTCCAGCGGGCATTCGATGGTTACCCCGTCGCTATGTTCTTCCGTCACCCGCAGCCGCAGGAACTCGGTGAACGTCACGCGAACAGCTCCATGACGGGCTTGCCCTTGCCGTCCTTGGTGACGTGGAACGGCCGCTTCTCCACTTCGTAGGCGTGATCCGGTGCGATGCCCATTGCGGTGTAGAGCGTCGCGTGCAGATCTTCAATCTTCACGGGTTTATCGACCACTTTGCACGGACGTTCGTCCGCCGTGACGCCGTGAAGGTATCCCTTCTTCATGCCGCCGCCGATGAGCAGCACCGAGCCTGCCTCGCTGAAGTGCCGGTGCATGCCGTAGTGCTTCAGTTCCTGCATCACCTCCGGCTGCTTCACCTGATCCTTCACTTCGCGCCCGGGCTTGCCTTCGGTGATCATGTCGCGTCCGAATTCGCTGGCCAGCACGATTAGCGTGCGATCCAGCAGGCCACGCTCTTCCAGATCCAGCACCAACTGCGCAATCGGCACGTCGATTTCCTTCTTCATATCGCGGGCGCGCGTGTGGCCGTTCTCGTGCGTGTCCCAGTGGCGGAAGGGAATGTATTCGGTGGTGATCTCGATGAATCGCGCACCTGCTTCGGTGAGACGCCGCGCCAGCAGGCATCCCAGGCCGAAGCGGCTGGTGTTGTATTTGTCGTAGCTCGCCTTCGGTTCCAGCGAAATATCGAAGGCTTTCGCCGCCGGGGAACTCATCAGGCGATACGCGTTCTCCACCGAGCGCAGCAACGACTGCTGCTGATAATCACTGCCGTGGCGCAGCACCGGATTCGCTTCCAGCAGCTTGCGGTATTGCTGCTGGCGGCGTTCGAATCGCGATGTGCTGATATGCGCGGGAGGACGCACCGCCGCCGCCGCTTCGGCCGGGTCGGGAACCAGGAACGGGCCGTATTCCGAACCCAGGAAGCCCGCTGTGTGGAACGCTTTCACGGCATCGCTTTCGGCGCCGATGTCCAGGTTCTGGCCGATGTCCACAAACGCCGGCACGTCGGGATTCTTCGGGCCCAGCGTGCGCGAGATCATGGAGCCGAGGTGCGGAGCGGCCACCGACAGCGGCGGCGCATAGCCGGTGTGCCAGTGATACTGATGGCGGGAATGCAGAATGAAGCCGAGATCGCCCGCCTGATAGGTGCGCACCAACGTGGCGCGGTCCATGATCTTCGCCACGTTCTCCAGCCCTTGCGACAGCTTGATGTTGTCGACCACCGTGTCGATGGCGGGGAAGGTGCTGAGCACGCGCTTCGATTCCAGTCCCTTTTCAAAAGGTGTGTACGCCTTGGGGTCGAAGGTCTCCGTTTGCGCCATGCCGCCTGCCATCCACAGCAGAATCATGGTGTCGGCTTTCGCTTGTGGCTTTGCGGCGGCGCCCAGTTCGCGCGGGCTTCCGGCCGTCAAGGCCGACAGCATCGCCGCTCCGGCGGCGCTCATGAAATTGCGCCGGCTCAGACTTTGTATCAATTCCTGTTCCTTCATTTTGCTCACCGGATGTATTGAAATTCGGGCGATTGCAGAAGCATCCACAACAGATCTTCCACCGGATCCACTTCCAGCTTGTTGCCGAGAATCTCCGCCGCCACGCGCCGTTCCGTGTCCGCGGGCTCGCGCTGCAGCGCATGCCGGTAGAGGCGTGTGATCAGCGAGTCGGGGCCGAAGCGCTCGCGCAATCGGGGTACGGGAGTGTCCTCGGCGACGCGCACCATCTGTGTGCGGTCGGGCTCGCGGTCGAACACGAAGAAGCGGATGGCGGGGCCGATATCACTCTCCATGCTCTGCTTGGTGACGGTGGCGGTGGCCTGGAAACGATCGAATTTCTTGCCCGCCAGATCGATGGTCAGCGTTGCCGGCAATTGCAGATTCTCGGGGTCCGCACCATGCAGCAGATCCTTCAGGGGAACTCTCTCCTTACCTTTGACGAAGACGGCGTCCTTCCACATCGGAGTGACGCGCTTGGCGTTGTACGAGTCGATGTTCTCCACAATCAGCCACAGTTTCTTCACGCCTTTGAGCGAAACGTCCGCTTTCACTGCGTTGCGCCGCACCAGGCCGCTGTCGAAAAGATTCTCCGGAGGCGTGGGCGGATTCTCCACCAGGCGCCGCGCTCCTTCCCGAAGCCAGTTGGCCAGATACTGCCCGTTCACCAGTTCCAGCGATTGCAGCGTCGTGGGTTGATCCAGCCGGTCCGTCACCACCTGATCGCGATTCGGCCGTCCCAGGGCGCGGCTCAAAACGCTGCTCTTCAATTCCCACTCGCGTACGAAGCGTGTTGGGGCAGGCGTGTTGGTGGGCTTGTATCGCCAATCGCCGGTGAGGCTGGCGATGGCGTCGGCGTATTGCTCCGCGGTCAGGCGGCGGCTATGCGGGCCGCGGAACG
>CALFYN010000062.1 GCA_937952345.1 uncultured Acidobacteriota bacterium | reverse complement strand
GCCTACCTGGGCCTGCGGGCCGGAATTACGATTGCGGCCACGTATCCGGCTGCGGTGATCGGCATGGCGGCGCTGCGGCTGTTCCGCGGCTCAGTGCTGGAGGAGAACATCTGCCGCACGGCGGGGTCGATCGGGGAATCGGTTGCCGCGGGGGCTATCTTCACGTTGCCCGCGTTTGTGATTGCGCGAGCGTGGCCGTCTTTCGGCTTCGAAGATGCGTACTGGAAATCGACGGCGCTGATGCTGGTGGGCAGTATCATCGGCGTGCTGTTCGTCTCGCTGGTGCGGCGCGGGATGGTGGAAGATCCGGAACTGCCGTTTCCGGAATCGGTGGCGGCTTCGGAGATTCATAAGGCAGGGCAGCGCGGCGCGCAGGCGGTGAAGTTTCTGTTCTACAACATCCTCATCGGCGGGACGGTGTATCTGCTGGGCAAGTTCCAGGCCTTCGCGCTGGATCATCAGATCAGCGGGATTTCCATCGGCACGCTGGGGCAAAGCAAGATACGGCTGGGGGGTGCGGCGGACTCACCGTCTCATGCCGTCGGCGGATTCACGTCATTCTCCGCGCCTGAAGTCAGCCCGGCGTATCTGGGTGTGGGCTATATCATCGGGCCGAAGCTCGCGGCGCTGCAGTTTTCCGGCAGCGTGATGGCGTGGGCGATGATGGTGCCGTTGCTGATCTACTTCCTGGGGCCAAGCCTGGCTCCTTCGTTCACGGCGAACGGCGTCACCGATTGGGATGGCATGGCCGCGTCTTTGTGGAAGTTCATCGTCCGGCCCATTGCCGTGGGCGGCATGATGGTGGGTGCGGCGTACACGCTCTTCCGCATGCGCAAGAGCCTGGCCACGGGATTGGGGCGCGCGTTCGCCGAACTGCGCAGCGGCACACCGGCTCCGGAAACGCTGTCGCGCATGGAGCGCTACATGAGTTCGAAGATCGTGCTCTCGCTGATTGGCGTGATGTTCTTCCTGATGATCGGGCTCTATTACTACTTCTCACAGAGCATAACCGCGGCTGTGGTGGCTGCGTCCGTGATGATTGTTATCGGCTTTTTCTTTGCGACCGTGTCGGGTAGCCTTGTCGGCGTGATCGGCTCATCCAATAATCCGATCTCGGGCCTGACGCTTTCCACGCTGCTGATTGCCGCGCTGCTGATGGTGGCGCTGGGATTCACAGGCGCTACGGGCGTGGCTGTGGTGCTGGGCGTGGCAGCCGTGGTTTGCGTATCGTCGGCCGTTGCCGGCGAACTGCTGCAGGACTTCAAGGTGGGATATATTTTGGGCGGCACACCGCGCACCATTCAGATTGTGGAATTGATCGCAGTGGTGGTGGCCTGCCTGGTGATGTATTTCCCGCTGTGGCTGCTGAACGAGGGCGATATCAAGCAAGGCGGTACGGGATTCGGCGGCGCCGCGCTGCCCGCACCGCAAGCCGGCCTGATGGCGATGATGTCCGAGGGCATCGTCGGCGGCGAAATGGCGTGGCCGCTGGTGGTGACCGGCATGTTCCTCGGCATCGTGATGATCATGCTGCAGGTGAAAAGCCCGATGCTGTTTTCGGTGGGCATGTACCTGCCCTTCGGCACAACGTTTGCCATCTTCACCGGCGGCATGATTCGCGTACTGGCGGATTTCCTTGCAAAGCGCCGCGGCTATAACGAAGCCCAACTGGCGCGCGTGGAGAACGCCGGGGTGCTGACCGCATCGGGACTGATCGCCGGCGAAGCGCTGGTGGGGCTGATCTGGTCCGGGATGCAGTTTCTGCCAGCGGGGATGATTCCCAATTTCGGCAATCACAGCTACGCGATTGGCATGGTGGTGATCGGCGGGCTTGCGCTGCTGATGATCCGGTTGCCGCTGTCGAACGCGGGGTCGCCCGATGAGCCGGCTCCTCCCGCCGCCATCATGTAAAAGGAGCGTGGACCGCCATGTCTTTGATGAAGGAAATCCGCCAATATCCGGTGGAAAAGAACAGCGTTGCTTTGTGGTGGTTCGGCCAGAACAGCTACATCTTCAAGAGCAGTGAGGGCACGCTGACGAGCGTGGATATGTATCTCACCGACAGTTGCAGCACGCTGGTGCCGGGCATGAATTTTTCGCGCAAGGCGCCGGTGCTGATTCAGCCCGAAGAGCTGGACGTGGATATCTACACCTGCACGCACAATCATCAGGACCATACGGACCCGTTCACGATTGCCGGACTGCGCAACAAAGACACGGCGCACTTTGTGGGTCCACACCCGAGCTGCGAAGTGTACCGGGCGCAGAACGTCGAATCGGGGCGCATTGTTCCCACATGGCCGCAGAATGAGTTGGAATTCGGCGATGTCAGGATTACCGGGACGTTTGCTCTGCCGACGGACGATTCGGACCTCAACCACATGGGGTATGTGTATCAGTTCGGCAACGGGCCTCGAATCTACGTTACCGGTGACACGGATTTCAGTGAGTTGCTGTTCAGCGTGGAGAAGCAGAAGCCGGATATCGTGATCACGGTGATCAACGGCGGATTCAATAATCTGTCGCATTGGGAAGCGGCGGAGGTGTGCGGGAAGATCAAGCCGAAGGTTGCGATTCCCTGCCATTACGACATGTTTCCGGATAATTCCATCGATCCGAAGCAGTTTCGCGCGACGCTGGGCTTGCGCGCGCCGGATGTTCCGTATCATGAGTTGGGCTACGGGGAACCTTTCGTGTTTCGGAGGGGGTAGCTTAGACGGGAATCAGATGCAATTCGGGGGCGATTCGGCGAAGGTCGCCGGCGTCGCTTGTCAAAACAGCTTGTCTGGCGCGCCTGGCACAAACAACGACATGTGCATCGACGATGTCCGCCGTTCCGGTTCTTGCTAACAGCAGCCCGGCAGCCGTGGCATCGGGTCCGTTGAGTGGAATGAGATCGGCACAGGCTTGCCGGATCAGCCGGCTGAGGCGTGCTTGACTCACAGGATTGCGAAGGGCTTGCGCAAGTGCGGTTGCTGGGATGGTGATTCGCATCCCGCGTTCCATCGCCCGTGCAATGAGGGTGATCACGCGGCGATCATTTCGATCCAGTGCAATCAAACCCCCAGCGTCGAGCGTGATGCCGCTCACGCCGCCTTTCCCTTTCGGCCTTTCCTGGCGGGAACCAGGATGGAGTCCGCCCATTCGCGTTCTTTCTTCGTCAGCGGGCCGCCGGTCTGGCGCAGCGCGTCCGTCAGCATCTCGCGCCATCCGGCCGCGTCGTGAAGAGCAACTCCGACGGCGTGCTTGACGAAAGCAGAGACGCTTGCCGCTTGCCCGTTGGCTACCAGATCGCGAATCTCCTTCAGTTGCTGGTCGGGGAGCGTGACAGTGATCTTCGAGGTTGCCATACCGATCACCATACCATCACGAAGTCTTCACCGCCAGACCGGATTGATCATGGCCCCATTCGCCGCGATATCCCACACCGCCACGCGCGCCCATTTCCAACCTGGCGCATCGATGCTCCACGAGTAGGATTGATTGCCGAACTCGCGGGTGGTTTCGAGCGGAATCAGCTTCCGATGCGTCTGGGTTCCGTCTCCCCACACTACCTCGGCGAACTGCAGAGGGAACGTATGCCGCACGGTTGCCGAGACCGCAATGGTATTCGCACCCCGCGCGCGCACCTGCACTGCGGGCAGCAGCACTTCGCCGGTGGTGAGGAAGTAGTCGCCCTTCTGCAGCGCAGTGAAAAACGAGCCGTAGTTGTCCCAGGAAGGCAACGCCGCCATCTTCACGTAATTTACGTTCATGTGGGCATACAATTCATGCGTCGAGTCGATCTGGAAGACGTCCACCTCGGCGATCATCTTCTTCGGCATGCCCCAGTTGTTGGCATCGTCCACCAACTTCAAGGCCCGCTCCCCCAGGCGCGGAGAAGACAGATCGGAGTTCATCTGCTTCCATCCGAAGCCCATGTAGCGCGGGTCGCGGAAATGCTCCGTGTCACGGATCTTGTCCGGATAGCCCATGGAGCCCTTCGTGCGCGGATGCGCCTGATAGGCGAAGCCGTTCTCCAGGCGAATCAGTTCTAGCATCTCCTTCGCATTGCCCACGTGATACACCTTCCCGTACTGGGGATGCGTATCCACGAACGGGCGTCCGGGGAGCGATTTCATATGCCACAGCACTGGCTTCGGCAGGAACAGAATCCAATGCCCGCCGAGATGCACGTTGGCCTCTTCCGAGGGAATGAGCAGAAAATCCTTCTCCGATTGCGCCTTGCAGGCTTTGTAATAGGCGTCTAACTCCTTCAGCCGCAGATCGGTCAAGTCCCCGGGGTGCAGGTCACCGTGAAAATCGGCGATCATCGACGCATCCAGCCCGAGCCCCTTCATCACGGCCTTGAACGGCGGCGGCCAGTCGAAGCCTTTCTCCATCGCCTGTTCCGTATAGGAAAGGTGCCAGTGTGAAGACAGCCGCTGGAAGCCCGGCAGCTTCGCGAACGTGTCGCGATTCGTGTAGCGCAGCACATCGTCGATGACACTGCGCGCATCGCGGTCATCGGCCAGATAGAACACGCCCATGCGCTGCTCGGTGCCAGGAGGAGCGTTCATCCACGGATAGAACGGGGAATTGTCATCGGGCAATTGACGCACACCGATGGACACGTTGCCGCGCCACTCGGTGTGCCACAAGTACGCCATGTTCGTGGTGTAGTCGCGCGGCATGAAGTAGCGATGCGGCAAGGGAAATACGGCGATGCTGCCGTTGGTTGTCTTGGCCGCCAGCGTGCGATAGCGCACGGCTTCGGGCCATCGCTCCGAGCCTTCTTTGTTCACCGTGCGGAATTGGCCTTCTGTGTCGTAGAAGGAAATCGCGCTCGCCATTTTGCGCCCCGGACGGCGATCGGCATCGGCAGCCATGCGCAGCCCGGTGTCGTAGAAATAGGCGACGTCGGGCTCGTTCGTTTGCACGACGGCTTCCTGATGAATCAGGCGGCTTCCGGGGTAGAACGTGTACGCAATGCCGCCTTGGAACAGGCCCATATCCAGGCCATCGAAGAAGATCTCCACACGGTCGCCCACGGTGCGCGCCCGCGCGCTCTTGAGCTTGAAGGCGCCTTGAAACCGGCGGGTACCTTCGGGATGGCTGGGGGGAAAATCGAAGAATTGATCCCATCCTCCGCGGCGCTTGCCCGTCTCGCAACGATAGAGCGGCATGGCGCGTTCGACAATCACTTTCCCGTTCACGCGCAACGCGGTCAACAGAGGCTTCGCCGGATCGAGCGAGAACTCCGCTGTCCACGCGCGCTGCGCCTGATCCTGCCACTGGACGGTGGCCGATTCCGCGCCCGCCACCACGCGCACCGGTCCCGGCCGCACCGCCGACACATCGAGAGAAACGGCGGCCAGCGCCGCGGGCACAAGCAACAAGGTAGTCAACATGGAAACCTACTCATGCAAACCGAACGCAACCACGTTCGATCCGGCAGCGAGGGCGACATACTGCTTGCCCCCGAGTTCGAAGGTAATGGGCTGCCCGGTAATCTGCTGCCCGGTATTGAAGTGCCACAACGCGCGCCCCACCTTGGCATCGAGCGCGGTCAGCGTGCCCTGGTCATCGCCCACGAACAGCAATCCGCCGGCGGTGGACAGGATTCCGGCGCCGTAACGCCGCGAGTTGATCTGCTTGTATTCCCACTGTAGTTTGCCGGTGGTGTAGTCGAGCGCCCGCACGTACATCTGCCACGGTTCCTGCGGGCTTTCCACGTAGCCCGTGCCCATGTACGGATTCCCGCCCGGGCGAAACGTGTCGCGAGCCTTGGTGTTGATGCCGCAGCCCTCCTGCGCAATCACGTAGAACCACCCGGTGTCCGGACTGTACGCTGGGCTCATCCAATTCGTCGCCCCCGAAGTGGCGGGGCACGTCTTGGTTCCCTGCAAGCTGGGGATCACGCCGGGAACGCGAATCGGCCGACCTTTTTCCGTCAATCCGCTGGCCCAGTTCAATTGGTTGATGAATGGCGTGCCGTGCAGGAACTCGCCGGTCACGCGGTCCAGCACGTAATAGAATCCGTTGCGATTGGCCTGGGCCAGCAGCTTTCGCTTCTTGCCCTTGTACATGGTGTCCACCAGCACCGGAATCTCCACGGCATCCCAATCGTGGACGTCCCAGGGAGTGAACTGAAAATACCACTTCATCTTTCCGGTGTCCGCATCGAGGGCGATCATCGACTCGGTGTAGAGGTTATCGCCCTTGCGCACATCGCCGTCGAAATCCGGCGCGGGATTGCCCGTGCCCCAGTAGAGCAGGTTTAGCTCGGGGTCATAGCTGCCAGTGAGCCAGGTGCCACCGCCGCCCGTTTTCCACGAATCGCCGGCCCAGGTTTCATTGCCGGGTTCACCGGGGCGTGGAATGGTGTGGAAGCGCCACAGCCGCTCGCCGGTCTCGGCGTCATACGCGTCGAGCCAACCGTTCAATCCCCAATCGCTGGGCGCAATGCCCACGATCACCTTGTCTTTGATCACCATGGGCGCGGCCGGCGACCAGTAGCCGTCTTTTGCTTCGGCGATCTTCGCTTCCCACAACATGCTGCCGGTGCGCGCATCGAGCGCCACCAGATGCGCATCGGGAGTCCCGACGTATACCTTGTTGCCGTACACCGCCACGCCGCGATTCGGGCCGTTCTGCAGCGCGGGCTCGCGCGTCCATTGCCAGATCAGCCGTCCCGTGCGCGCATCAAGAGCGTGCACTTCGTTCGGCTGCGATACATACATGACACCGCCCGCGACAATGGGGACGCATTCCAGACGCTCGGCGCCCTTCATGTGATAGATCCACTTGGCGGTGAGATTTTTCACGTTGCCCGTGTGGACCTGCTTCAGCAAGCTATGCCGCTGCGAATGATACTGCCCGTTGTAGTGCAACCACTCCTTCGGATCGGCATTCTTCAAACTCTCGTAGCTCACCTGCGCCTGCAAGGCCAATGCCCCAAACAAGAACATCCACTTCATCGCGCGCTCCTCCGTGTCTGGCGGCTCAGGAAAGCCAGCAGATCCCGAAACTCATCGGGCGTCAGCTTCTTATCTATCCCCGCGGGCATTGGCGGATCCGTCTCGTAGGTGATCGCCGCCACCTCTTCGCGCAGCAGCAAGTGCAGCTTGTTATCGGAGCCCAGCACCTGCAACGAGAAATTGTTCTCATTCTTTACGACGCCGCGAATCGGCGCGCCGGCTTTGGTGCGCAGCGTGACGGGCTGATAGCCGCGCACGGGCACGGGGCGTGGCTCCACCAGCGCGCGGCGCAACTCCTCCAGCTTTCTCTCGGCTCCGATGTTGGTCAGATCCGGGCCCAGCAGGCCGCCCTGTCCGCGAATCATGTGGCAGGTGACGCATCCGCCTTTCCCGTGAAACACGCGGCTGCCGGCTTCGACATTGCCCTCCACGGGTACATCCGCCGCCGTGGCGCGAATGCTGAAGATGAAAGCGATCATCTTGCGGATATCGGCATCGGGCAGCGGTGAACTCGGCATGCCCGTGCCTTTGATGCCGTTACGAATGGCATCGTACAACTCCGCTTCGCTACGCCGGAAATAGCGCCGCGCGGCGCCCAGCGCGGGGGCACGATCGCCCGCCGCCCCATCCAATCCGTGGCACATGGTGCAGGAGCGGTTGTAGATGACACGCCCTTCCGCCGCTCCTTCGAAAGACCGTGGCGCGCGTGCCGTGCGGCGGCTGGCCTGCTCGGCGACAAACACCACCTTGCCGAAATTCTCCGGCGTGTGAAATGATTTCTGCGACGTCGGCGGGATGGGCGACCACGTGCTGTGCTGCATGTTTGTCTTTCCGCCCGTGCGCATCAGGTTCAATCGCCATTCATCGCCGGCGCGCGGCGGCGTGTGCGCGGCATCGCGCGAGAAATTCTTCAGCGGAATGGCGAGTTCCACCACCCACTCTTTGTCATCCGCCGATTCGTCCTTGCGCGCCAGCCCGTGAAACGTCGTGCGATACTCCACGCCTTCCGGTTCCCATGTCGGCGGGCCCGTCCACCACGCAGTCCGGCAACGGTTCAACATGGTGCCGATGGCGTTGATCTCGAATGTGTAGTAATTCTTCACTGCCGCCGGATTGGGGCTGAGGAAGATCTCCACGCAATCGTCTTTCGATACCGGGCCGTGGCGTTTTTTCTCGTACGCAGAGATGTGCCGGTCCGTGCACCGCCACGATACGTACAGGTTCTCATCGTCCCAAAGTAGCTTTGCCTCGGTGGGCTCTTTGTCACCCGATTCGTGCCAGTTGAAGATGAACTCGCTGGTGGCGGGAGCAAAGCGCCACGCCAGCTCATCGAGTTTGGCATCGATCGTAATCGGCGATGGCGCTCGATGAATCCGATACTCCACCGGACCCTGCGCCAGACACAGCAACGGGAGGAAGAAAGCGAAAACACGCATTGAAGGCCATCATATGCCACCGTGATGGCCCGCCGCCTTAGCGCGGCGCGGACTTGTGATAGTTGGGATACGCGGGGCGGCGCAGCACCGGCGGCGGGTTCTTCTTCAACTCCTCCAGCACCACTTCGACGGCGCGCTCCAACTGTGGGTCGCGGCCTTTGCGCACCAGCGCCGGATCCTGCTCCACTTCGATATCCGGGGGCACGCCGACGTTCTCTACTTCCCATTCGCCGCTGATCGGGTTGTAGATGCCCGAACTCGGTGAGCCAACGAAACCGCCATCGATCAGTTGCGGAGCGCCCGCCATGCCGACGAGTCCGCCCCACGTGCGCGTGCCGATCAACTTGCCCGCGCCTGTGCGCTTGAAATACCACGGCATCGCGTCCCCGCCGGAACCGGCGCGTTCATTGATGAGCATCACCTTCGGCCCGAAAATGCCCTGCGGCTGCACGATGTCCTTGCCGGCGCGGTTGGCGGCGGCGCTGAGCGGCTTGCGATTCATGATCTCGGCGATGTCGGTGGCCAGCAGCCCGCCGCTATTAAACCGTTCGTCCATGATCGCCGCCTGCTTGCCGATCTGCGCATAGAAGTAGCGAGTGAACGCGGTCAATCCGCCGTTGGCTGTGTCCGGCATGTAGATGTAGGCCACTTTGCCGCCGGTCATCTGATCCACCTTGCGGCGATTGCCTTCAATCCAGGCGAGGTTGCGGAGCCTTGTTTCATTGGCGATCGGCGTCACGGTCACTTCGCGCGAAGCGCTGCCATCGGCGTTCGGCCCCACACGCAGCAACACGCTCTTGCCCGCCGATCCTTCGAAGAAGCTGTAGACACTCTCGAGCGGACGCACATCACGCCCGTTCACTGCCAGCAGGTATTCACCCGCCTGGACATTCACTCCGGGTTGCGTGAGAGGGGCCTGCAAGTCGGGATTCCAATTCTCTCCGTTATACACGCGGCGGAAGCGATAGCGCCCTTCCGCCACTTCGTAATCCGCGCCGAGCAAACCGGTTTGCACGCGCTTCACGGCCGGTGTATCGCCGCCGCCCGTGCCCATGTGGCTGACAGTAAGATTGCCGAGCATCTCCTGCAGCAGGTAAGTCAGATCCGAACGCGCCGCGAGGTTCTTCAGATAAGGCTCGTACTGCT
>CALFYN010000061.1 GCA_937952345.1 uncultured Acidobacteriota bacterium | reverse complement strand
CGAGGCCACCACACCTTGTACCCCGACTTGCGTTCCCGGATACACCAGCATCCCTTCGCCAGGATAATTATTCGTGCTGAACTGCACCGTGTTGTTAACCTGGTTCCATGGATCCGAAGACCATCGGTCCACGCGCCAGTACAGCAGTCCGCTCAAACCCAGACTCTGATTGATGAACCCCGGCTGGATCCGGAAATTGATCGGATCGAAGTCAATCTCCCACTTCGGCGAATACCCGTCCTGCACCAGCGTATTCGCCGACCAGGCCGTATCCCCCTTGTTCAGCACCGTGCTCACCATCGACGGCGAGGCTTCATACATCACCGGCAGCAATACCCAAATGTCCACCGCCGATCGCCCCGTCCCCGATCCATCGTCCAGCAACTGGCTCACCGGCGTCATCGTGATCAGATTGTCCACCCCTGCCTCATGCAGGTTGCGCGCCCATTGCTGGATCTGCGGGTACAGGTTCGTGCATCGCCCGATTTCATCCGCCGTGAAGTTGAACAACTTCAGGCTCGGTTGATTCCGCGATACCGCGCTCAACAGTTGGCTCACCGATGGCGCCGAGCTCATCGAACAGTTCCCGATATCGGCGCCGCTCCAGTAACCCAGGTTGCCCGTCCCCAGTCCGTAATCGCTGATCAGCGACGGCTGTTCTCCCGGCGGCACCGCCAGCGGAGTCATGCGGTGCTTCAACAACTCCGCGTTGGCCTGCTGCCCGCTTGCCACCCAGTAGGAAAAGCTCGATTGCATCGTCGGCGTCTTCGGCAGCGTGAAGTTCCACACCAGCAACTGGATCTGTCCTGTGAAGTTCCCTTGATTGCTCGTTACCGTGTACGTCCCGCTGTATTGGCCCGCCGCCACTTCCCGTGGTACCGCCACATCCACCCAAATCGGCTGATTGTTCCCGGCAGCCACCGAAAACGGGCTCGCCTTCAATGTCCCACTCGTCGGCGGCAGTCCCGTCGCCGGATCCACGAACGGAATCAGCGGATCCGGATAAACTCCCGCTCCCAGCGGCCGGTTCGATCCGCCCCAGTTCGCGCTCCCCGGACTCACCGTTACATAGTGCTCCCGGTACAGCGAGATGTTCCCCTTCGGGATCGTCCCGTCACCCGTCAGATCGCTCACCGTCACGTTGACGTTCGTCAGCCCGTTTCCCGCCGGCGCCGACACGATAATCTGAAACGATTCCGTCTCCCCGCGCCCTGCCTTGATCTGCGCCGTCGAACCTGTTCCGGCCGCATCTCTCTGGCCAACCCGTTTCAGGCTCGGAGCTACCCAAACCGCCGGACCCGTTTGCGCCCGGCAAGATTCAAAAACAACCAGCCCGGCAAACAGCAACGGTACGAAACCCATTACCAGTTTGCTCGTGCGATGCATTGCCATCAGAAGAGCTCTTCGCATATTATTCTGCTCCTCCTTTTGAGGCGTGGCAATCGTACTTGGCTGCTGCCGCTACTAGCGAACACACGAATATCCAGCGACGCATTGCGTTATTTCTCCTTCTTCTCGGCTAGTCCAACGAACTGGGATTAGCAGCCAGTAAGTACGGGGTGAGGACTATGTACTTCTGGCCCATGGTACTGTTCCGGGTTTTTCAAAGTCAAACCCTTTTCCGCCTTAACCCCAACCGAATCAACGGTATGCAACACCCACACCAACACCCGAAAACAGTCACGTATTTCCTCCCGCAATCAAACATCGATCAGAGAGCCTACCCGTGCCTCGTCACAGTCCTTTCCAGATTTGCCTCACACCCGAGGAAGCTTCGGAACTGAAACGCCGCGCCCGAAGCCACACCCTGGAGTACCGCAAGGTCGTTCGCGCCCGAATGATCCTCCTCGCCGCCCAAGGCCTTCCCAACGATGAAATCGCGGCCCGCCTCGAAACCCGCCGCGAAGTCGTCAGCAGGTGGCGAAAGCGCTTCTTCGAGAAACGCCTGCAGGGCCTCAACGGCAGTGCATGACCATCACCATTCTCCGGCGCGACCTCCTGCCTTCACGCTCCTTCCGTCCGCAGTGTCTCTCCTCCCCACCCTCCAATACGTGACTCCGCCTTCCGCCCGTCCCGCCCCTTCCTAGGTAAAAAACCCTATCCTCGGCCCGCCCCAGCACATTTATTAAAATTTATTAACCACTCTTCCACCCCTCCCCAGCTCACGGTGTCTGCTTTCCGTGCGCCTTCGCCTCCCCCGGATTCAAGTGCCGGTAATACCCCAGATCCTCCCCCGTCACCATCTTCGTCGCAAACAGAATCTGCCCCGTGTGCATCGCGAAATGCTCCACCACATGAAACACCGCCTCCAGCACCGAAACATCGTAGCCCTGAATGCGCCTCTGCTCCGCAAGCCTCGGCTCATCGAGCGAAGCTATCACGGCACAGGCCTCCCCCACCGTTTCCCGGAGCCGCCCCAACATCTCCTCAGCCGTAACGCCCCCTTCCGCCGCGAATTCCGTTTCGCGCCTCCGCGTGTCCGGAGCCCCGCCCACCCCACTGATAATCCACTGCCGCACATTCCCCGCCAGGTGCAGCATCAGGTTCCCCACCGCATTCTCATTCTTCGAGCCCCGCGCCCACACCTGCTCCTCCGTCAGCCGCGAAACGCAATCCCCTATCCGTGCCATGTGTTGCTCCAGTTGCCGCGTTGCCGCGTCTTTGAAAAGAAGATCGAGGTTTGTGGTCATCCTCCTAACAATAGCGTGTTACCTTGGAATTTATGGGGTCCATCCTGAATGCAGCCCTCACGGGTTGCCTCATGCTGAGCGTGTGCGCACCCGCTTTCGCGGCCGGCGCGCTGTCCAACCGCCGCGCACCCGGCTTTTCGCTCCCTGATTCCACCATGAAGCAGCATGACCCGGTCGATTACAGGGGCAAGATCCTCCTGCTCGAATTCATGCAAACCCACTGCCCCACCTGCAAGGTGCAAAGCGGCGTGCTCGAACAGATCAAGGCGAAATACGGGTCAAAAATTCAGATCCTCAGTGTCGTTGTCATGCCTGACACCATGGACCATGTCAAGGCCTACATCAAGGACAACAACATCACGTCCCCCATCTTGTTTGACTGCGGGCAGATGACGGCATCCTATCTCCAGATCACGCCGCAGAACCCCACCGTGAAATTCCCCCATCTCTTCTTTATCGATGCCGGCGGCACCATCCGCTTCGACCTCGATAGCAACGACGCGGCCAAGGGCGGAGTCACCGTCAAATCCGTCTCCGCCGAATTGGATAAACTGCTCCAGGGCACTCCTCAGAAGGGCACTCCTCAGAAACGATAGACTATTAAATCCGGCAAACAATCATGGCAGATCAGAATCTTACTATCACCGACAATCGGACAGGAAAGACTTATACCGTCGCCGTGGAAAACGGCGCCATCAAAGCCACGGATCTCCGGCAGATCAAGCTCACTGCCGACGATCCCGGTCTCTGTACCTATGACCCCGGCTTCATGAATACCGCCGCCTGCAAAAGCCGCATCACCTATATCGATGGTGACAAAGGCATCCTCGAATACCGCGGCTATCCCATTGAGCAGTTGGCCGAGCACTGCTCCTTCCTCGAAGTCGCCTACCTCCTCTATTACGGAGAGCTCCCCACCCAGTCCGCCCTCGATGAATTCGTCTACAACATCACCCACCACACGATTCTCCATGAGAACGTCAAGCAGTTCATGCAAGGCTTTCGCTACGACGCCCACGCCATGGGGATGTTCGTTTCCACGGTCGCCGCTCTCTCCACCTTCTATCCCGACGCCAAGAACTTCCACGATCCTCAGGTCCGCCTGAAACAGTTCTATCGCCTCGTCGCCAAAGTCCCCACCATCGGCGCCTTCATCTACCGCCACAACTCCGGCCTCCCCTACGCCTACCCCGATAACGACCTCTCCTACCCCGGCAATTTCCTCAACATGCTGTACAAGACCACCGAGTCGAAGTACAAGGTCAATCCCGTCCTCGCCCGCGCCCTCGATATCCTCTTTATCCTCCACGCCGACCATGAGCAGAATTGCTCCACCACCGCCATGCGCTCCGTCGGCAGCGCCCAGACCGATCCCTACAGTTCCCTCGCCGCCGCCGCCGCCGCCCTCTACGGCCCCCTCCACGGCGGAGCCAACGAAGCCGTCCTCCGCATGCTCCGCACCATCGGCAGCAAAGCCAACATCCCCCAATACATCGAGCGCGTCAAAGCCGGCGAAGTCCGCCTCATGGGCTTCGGCCACCGCGTCTACAAGAACTACGATCCCCGCGCCCGCATCATCAAGCAGACCGCCGATCAGGTCTTCGAAGTCACCGGCAAAAACCCCCTCATCGATATCGCCATCGAACTCGAACGCATCGCCCTCGAAGACGACTACTTCATCAAGCGCCGCCTCTACCCCAACGTCGACTTCTATTCCGGCATCATCTATGAAGCCATGGGGATCCCCACGGAAATGTTTACCGTGATGTTCGCCATCCCCCGTACCGCCGGATGGCTCACCCATTACGAGGAAATGCTCCTCGATTCCGATCAGAAAATCGCCCGTCCCAAGCAACTCTATCTCGGTTCGCCACGCCGCGAATTCGTTCCGATGGACAAGCGCTAACCGGACAGGCTCGCGGGCACTGTCTTCGACAAGGAGCAAGAATGGCGTTATCCACGGAGGCAGTGCGCAGGGCGAAGCCGGACCCCAAGCTCGCCAAAACACTGTCGGAACTCGCCTCCCAGGCCGGCGTTCGCAAAGCCGTCAAGGTGCTCTCCGCCCAGCGCAACTGGATCACCGAGCAGCACCTCGCGCTCTGCCGCATCCCCGCTCCCACTTTCTTCGAAGAGAAACGCGCCGAATGGATGGCCGCCCAGTTTCGCGCCCTCGGCTGGGACTCCAAACTCGACCGCGCCGGTAACGTCGTCGCCTTCCCCGATTCCCGCCGCGATGGCCCCTTCGTCGCCCTCACCGCCCATCTCGATACCGTCCTCGCCCCCAAACGCACCGAGGATGTCTTCATTGCCCCCGACGGACGATTCCGCGGCCCCGGCGTCTCCGATAACGGAGCAGGCTTGGCTGGATTGCTCGCCTTCGCCGCCCTCTGGAAATCCGAGCCGCCCCTTCCCGTCTCCCCCATCCTCATCGCCAACGTCGGCGAAGAGGGCGAAGGCAACCTCAGCGGCATGCGCTTCCTTTGCCGCCAGTCCCCCCTCGCCGGAAAAATTCGCACCTACCTCGTCCTCGACGGCCCCGGAACCGATCACATCACCTGCCGCGCCCTCGCCAGCCGCCGCTTCGAAGTCACCGTCTCCGGCCCCGGCGGCCATAGCTGGAGCGATCATGGCACCGCCAACCCCGTGCATGCGCTCTCCCGCGCCATCCACTTCTTCACCGAAGGACAGTTCGAAGATGGCTTCCCCATCTCCCCGCGCGTGTCCTTCAACTTCGGCATCGTCGAAGGCGGCATCAGCGTCAATTCCATTCCCACATCCGCCCGCGCCAAACTCGACGTTCGCTCCGAAGACCAGGAACGCATCGAGGAATTGTCTCAATACCTCTCCTTCGCCCTCGAACGAGCCGTCAGCGTCGAAAATGAGCGCGCCTCCGCCGGCCGCGTCCAAGCCAGAATCCGCGAAATCGGCGCCCGCCCCGGTGGCGCCATCCCCGACGATTCCCGCCTCCTCCCCATCCTCCGCGCCGTCGACGCGCACCTCAATATCCGCGCCCATCTCGATTGCGCCTCCACCGATGCCAACATCCCACTCTCCATGGGCCTCGAAGCCGTCTCCATCGGAGCCGGAGGCCAGGGCGGCGGCGCCCATACGCCCGAAGAGTGGTTCGATCCCGATGGCCGCGATTTAGGCCTGCAGCGCGTTCTTCTCACCCTCTGCCTGCTCCTCCAGCCCTGAAAACCTCCCTCAGCGACCCCGTCACGAACACGTTGGAAATTTTATTTCCCTGATTTACAGTAATTTGCAAACAATATCGGGAAACCTTCCGCACGTTTTTCGACACCCGCCCTGTATCGTGGAGTTGTGAGTGAGGCTTGCTGCTGACGCGGCGGCCCTCGCGGAAAGGAATCCACCCAATGAAATTCTTCGCCATTCCCGACGCGCGCGCCGGCGCGGTCGCCAGGGAAACACTGGCAGCCCTGCAGCAGTGTAATATCATTCCCCACCAGATCGGAGCGTTTGCCTCCGAACAGCATTGGATCCAGGCCGTCGGCGTCATGCCCCCCACCGAGGGCAGCGGCCCCAAATACTGGCGCGACAACAGCACCATCTGGAATCCGTCCCGGGAATCGTTCGAATATCTCACCCTCGATCGCAATCCCGACGGCAGCATCGTCAAAATGCCGCTCAATTTCAGCGACCCGACGTTCGAAATTTATTCTTCCGGCACCGCGAATTTCTATCGCACCTACGCCCAGTTGTTCCAGGCCATCCCCCGCCTTGTCATCAAGAAGATGAGCCGCTTCGATGCCGGTCGCCTCAACTTCGGTCCCGGCGTCCCCGAGGATTATCCCCTCGGAGTCCCCACCGGCGACCCCAATACCAAAACCTCTTTCCCTGCCAATATGGCCCTCCGCTTCAATCCCCAGAACGGCCAGGTCGAAGCGTTCTATTGGGAAGAGTTCGTCCGCGAAGTCCCCATCGATTGGACTCCCAAAATCGTCACCCGCAAGTGGAGCGACGAGGAACTCGTCGGTGCCGTCACCGGACTCCTTGCCGCACCTCTTGGAGTGAAGGAAAAAGCTGCCGCCATCCGTCAGATGGCCGGCCAGTAACACCCCGATTCGTGAGCTTGCCGCCGGTGTCGTGAGGGGTTCCGGCGGCAGTGGCCTTGTCTGTCGCGCTTGGCGGGCGCGTAGGCAAGGCCCACGGCGGCGCACCGGATTGCGCGGTTTGAGCGAACCTGCTCCCCGGTCCGGTGCGCCCTTTTTCATACCAATTCATACAAGCTTCTCCGGCTGCGGCAGCCCAATCCCCGCGGCCGGCGAACGCAGGATGCGGCCGGACGCGGCCCTTTCCTGTCGTGCGGAGCGGCGAGGCCGATTTCATCCTACCTCATTCCTTTCACGGCCCCGCCACTCCCAGATTTTTCTTCGTGTTCAGCTTGCGGCCGGAGTTTTCGAGGGCTCCCGCCGCATTGCCGCGCTCTCCCACTAGGCGGGTGTGAGAGCCCGGCCCACGGTGCGCGGGACTGCGTGGTTTGAGCGAATCCGCTCCCCGGTCCCGCCGCGCCGTTCCTCTACCGGATCTGCCGGTACCGGCTGTTGAAATACAGCAACGGATCCCCTGCCCCCGCATGAATCGCCACAGCCTCCGCCAATAAAATCGTATGATCCCCGCCTTCGATAATCTGCCGCGTCACGCATTCGATCGCCGCCAGCGCCCCCGCAATCAGCGGCGCTCCCGTCTCACCCGCTGTCCATTCCACTCCCGCAAATCGATCCTCTGTTCGATATGCAAACCGGTTCGAAATATCCTGTTGTGCCTCCCCCAGAATGTTCACCGCATAGTGCTTCGCACGCACAAACACTTCCAGCACCTGGGCTCGATAGTCGATGCAGATCAACACCAGCGGCGGATCGAGCGACACCGACGTAAACGAATTGATCGTCAGTCCGTGCGGCTCGCCTGCCTCCCCGCACACCGTGGCCACCGCCACGCCTGTCGCGAACAGCCCGCATGCCTGCCGGAACGTTGCTTCGGAGATACCTGTTGGAACCATGCTTGACAAGACTATAAACTCAATCCTATCATGAGGTTTGCCGCCGAATGCGCTTTTCTTCGGGGGCGGAGGCCCATCACTCCATCCCACAGCAGCGGCGTCAGGAGGTTTCCTTGATTAAGCTCGATATCATCAACGAAGTCGTAAACAAGACGGGCATCACCAAAACCAAAGCCGAAATGGCCGTCGAAACCGTATTCGAATGCATGAAGCGCGCCCTCGGCAACGGCGAACGCATCGAATTGCGCGGCTTCGGCATCTTCAACGTTCGTCCCCGCAAAACCGGCATCGGCCGCAATCCCCGCACCGGAGCCGAAGTCGCCATCCCGCCTGGCAAGGCTGTCCGCTTCAAGCCCGGCAAGGAACTGCAGACCCTGCAATAATCTCGAAGCCCTTTGTATCCTACTCCATCGACCTGGATACCCACTGCCGCCCGGCGCCGCCTGTGGCTGCACATCCTCCTTTTACTGCTCACCATCTTCAGCACTACCTTCGTCGGCACCCGCATCGCCGAAAACTTCCACCAGAATCGCCCTGCCTTCGAACTCGAATCCGACCTCGACGGCTACGCCGAAATCTGGCATAATCCCTCCCGTATGGCCGCCGGCCTCCTCTTCTCCCTCCCTCTCCTCTTAATCCTCCTCGCCCATGAATTCGGCCACTACCTCGCCTGCGTCCACTACCGCCTCGACGCCAGCCTCCCCTACTTCCTCCCTGCCCCAACCTTCATCGGCACCCTCGGAGCCTTCATCCGCATCCGCTCCCCCATCTTCACCCGCAAAGAATTGTTCGATGTCGGCGTCGCCGGCCCCATCGCTGGATTCGTCTTCCTCATCCCCGCCCTCGGCAT
Source organism: uncultured Acidobacteriota bacterium (assembly GCA_937952345.1). Lineage (GTDB taxonomy): Bacteria > Acidobacteriota > Terriglobia > Bryobacterales > Bryobacteraceae > CADEFT01. The sequence continues at coordinate 9,250 of CALFYN010000061.1, read as the reverse complement.
CGGACTCGCCTTCTCCAAAGTCATCCCCGGCATCGCCGATCAGGGCGACCTCGTCTTCGGCGTCCCCCTTCTCATCCGCGCCCTCGAATCCCTCATCTTCCCCGGAGTCCCCGCCGCCGATATCTACCTCCACCCCATCGCCCGCGCCGCCTGGGTCGGCATCTTCGCCACCGCCCTCAATCTCCTCCCCTTCGGCCAGCTCGACGGAGGCCACATCCTCTACGCCTTCGCCGGCCCGAAATTCCGCCTCCTCACCCGAGTATTCTGGGTAGTGTTGCTCGCCCTCGGCTACTTCTACTGGCCCTGGCTCATCTGGGCGGCCATACTGTTCTTCTTCGGCCTCAAGCATCCGCCCATCTACGACCCCGAACAGTTGGGCACTGGCAGAGCACGCCTCGCCCTGCTCAGCATCGGCATCTTCGTCATCTCCTTCATGCCCGTGCCCATAGCCACGGCGGCGCTATAACCATGCAGATCTCCGCCACCATCATCGCCCGTGACGAAGAGCGCAACATCGCCCGCGCCATTGAAAGCCTTCGCTGCTGCGACGAAATCGTCGTCGTCGATAGCGGCTCCATCGATCGCACCATCGAAATCGCCACCAAGCTCGGCGCCCGCGTCGTCGAAGCCGGCTGGCGCGGCTACGCCGGCCAGAAAAACTTCGCCACCGAATGCGCTAAATACGACTGGATCCTCTCCATCGACGCCGACGAAGCCCTCAGCGAATCCCTCGAAGCCGACATCTGGCTCCTCAAGAAAAACGGCCCGCAATTCGACTCCTACACCATGCCCCGCCTCGCCCAGTATCTCGGCAAGTGGATCCTCCACTCCGGCTGGTACCCCGATCGCAAAGTCCGCCTCTACCGCCGCGACAAAGCCAAGTGGATCGGCGACTACGTCCACGAAAGCGTCACCGTCTACGGCACCATCGGCCACCTCGATTCCAATCTCCTCCACTACACCTGCCAGTCCTTCACCGAGCACCTCAAAACCATGGACCGCTACACCACCCTCGCCGCCGAAGAACTCGTCGCCCGCGGCAAGCGTGTCACCTACCGGCATCTCCTCGCCGATCCCGCCTGGACCTTCTTCCGCACCTACTTCCTCCAGCGCGGCTTCCTCGATGGCGTCGAAGGCCTCGCCATCGCCTACATGGCCGCCCTCTACTCCTTCCTCAAATATGCCAAAGCCCGCAACATGAGTCCCGGACGCTGACCATGCGCGTTCTCCACCTCGACAGCGGCAAACAAATGCGCGGCGGCCAATGGCAGACTCTGTACCTCGCCGTCGGCCAGAAAACCATCGGTTGGCAGCCGCTCCTGCTCGCCCCGCCACATTCCCCTCTCTACGGCGAAGCCCGCCAGCGCGACGTCCCCGTCGCTCCTCTCACTCTCTGGAACGTAGCGAAGCAATCGAAGAACGTCGCCATCACCCATGCCCATGATGCGCGCTCGCACACCATCGCCGCCCTCGCCGCCAACGGCCCCTTCGTGGTCTCGCGACGCGTCGCCTTCCCCCTCCGCACCGGATGGCTCTCCCGCTGGAAATATTCCAAACCACGCCGCTTCCTCGCCATCTCCGCCTACGTGGCCCGCCAGTTGCGCGACTACGGCATCCCCGAACACCGCATCGGCATCGTCTACGACGGCGTCCCCGTCGAGCCAGCCCCGCCCCACCACGGCGATCAACTCATCGCCCCCGCCTGGGACGATCCCCGCAAGTGCGCCGCCCTCGGCCGCGAAGCCGCGCAACGCGCCGGCGTCCCCCTGCTGCTCTCCCACAACCTCGAACAGGATTTGCCCTCCGCCCGCGCCCTCCTCTACCTCAGCGAAATGGAAGGGCTCGGCTCCGCCGCGCTCCTCGCCATGTCCCACGGCGTTCCCGTCATCGCCAGCAAAGTCGGCGGCCTCCCCGAAATCGTTCTGCCCGAAAAGACCGGCCTCCTCGTCAATAACGATGTGGAAGACATCGCCCGCGCCATCCGCCGCCTCATGTCCGACCCATCCCTCGCCCACCGCCTCGGCGACACCGCTAGGGAAACCGTCCGCAACGGATTTACACTGGCCCATATGGCTTTGCGCACCGTCCACGAATACAAGCAGGCCCTCGCATGATCGAACCCCTCATCGCCGGATTCTTCGGCCTCCTCATCGGCAGTTTCCTCAACGTCTGCATCTACCGCCTGCCGCGCGATCTCTCCGTCGTCCATCCCCGCTCCCACTGTCCCAACTGCGAAAAGCTCGTCGCCTGGTATGACAACGTGCCCGTGCTCAGTTGGCTGCTGCTCGGCGCCAAATGCCGCCACTGCAAAGCCCCCATCCACTGGCAATACCCACTCGTCGAATTCGCCACCGGCGTCCTCTTCTTCTGGAGCGTCTACACCGCCGGCTGGACCATGCTCGGCCTCAAGTATTGCCTCTTCAGCGCCATCATGGTGGATCTCATCGTTACCGATTGGAATGACCGCATCCTCCCCGATGAATTCACCCTCGGCGGATTCGTCGCCGGCCTCATCATTGCCGCTTTCACGCCCGCGCCATCCAGCCTCATGACCATCTTCCTCCCCCACGGCCTCCCGCCTTGGATTCCTTCCGTCGCCGAAGCCGCCGCCGGTGGCCTCGTCTGCGCCGGCCTGCTCTACCTCACCGGCAAGATCTACGAGAAAATCCGCCGCCGCGAGGGCCTCGGCTTCGGCGATGTCAAAATGCTCCTCACCGTCGGCGCGTTCCTCGGCCTCCCCGGCGCGTTGATGACCATCTTCATCGGCTCCATCTTCGGCGCAGTCCTCGGCAGCATCTACATCTGGAAATCCGGCCACGACATGACCTACGAACTCCCCTACGGCAGCTTCCTCGGCGCGGCCGCGCTCTTCGTAGGCTTATTCGGCGAACACCTCGCCGCCTGGTACTGGAAGCTGTTTGTCTAGTTCCGCTTCAGCTTGCCATCCAAAAACTCCAACTCCTCCCTGGGCTTATCTTCCTTCGCCCGGTAAATCCACCGCTCCAGCATTTTCGAAGGCCAAGCCATGATCTCATCAGGCGGACCATTAAGTATGTAGACGCGCCCCCGCTCCGTCTTCCACCCCGAAACATTCGACTCGCCAAACCGCCCGTTCGCATACGAAATACGCCGGTAGTGTTCTTCCTTCGCTTCGTTCTCCTGCGTATCGGGAGTGGGATCGCGCCGCTTCCAGAACTGCTCAATAAACCGCTCCCGCTCCGCATCGGAACGCAGCCCTGCAAAAGCCTTCCGCTCCTCCGGCTGAATAATATACAGCACATCTTCATTCAGCCACTTGCCGTACGGCCCTCCTAAGCCTTCCTGAAAGGCAACCACATGCGCCACCAGCGCAAGCGCGGCAATCGCAAGCAGCGCCGTCGCGGAAAGCCGCGCCGGACGATGCACTCCGGCAAGCCGTTCGATACGCGTCCGGAGCTGGCCCCCGGTTGCCGCAAGCACAGGCGCCGCCCCACGATGCTCCTCCATCGCCAGCAACGCATGCGCCAACACCAGGCCATTGCCCACGGCCCGCGCCGCCAATTGATCGCAGCAGCATTCTCGTTCCTGCCGGATCTGCCGCCCAATCCACCACGCCGCCGGATGATGAAACAGCAGCGTCTCGGCCACCGTCTGCAACAGATTCGCCAGATAGTCCCGGCGAAGAATATGCGCCAACTCATGCGCCAGCACTGCTTCGAATTGCTCCGGAGGCAATCCCGCCACCGCCGCTGCCGGAATGAGAATCACCGGCTTCAGCACTCCGTACACCGCGGGTGACGGCAGCCAGTCCGCCCGCAGTAACGATACATTCCCCGTCATCCCCATGCGCCACCGCAACCCTTCCGCCAGTTCCATCCATCCCACCAACGCTGGTGCCGTACACTCCCGCACGCGGTAGCGCAGCAACGCCCAACCCGCCACCCGGTACGATGCAATCGCCACCACCCCGCCCGTCCAGAACCACACGGAGAACGCCACTCCGCCAGCGGGCGAACTCACGCGCGCGGCAACAACAGCTCCGCCAGGAACCAGCCCGGCAAGGAAGCATCCGAGCATCGCCGCAAGCGCTCCAAGAGACAGCAAATAACGCACCTGTGGCCGCTCGTGCGGCACAATCCGAAGCGCGCACCAAAGCGCGGCGGCGATAACCATACCCTGCCAGGCCGAAGCCAACAATGCATGTGCGATCAATCCAGTCATCATTTCCCCCTCTCGGCTTCGTCAATCAATTCGCGCAGAACGCGCAACTCGTCCCTCGACACAGCCGACCCCGAAACCGCCTGCTGCAACAACCCCAGCATCGACCCCCCAAACGCCCGCTCCGCCAGATCCCGCACCAGCCGTAATTGCATCTGCTGCTTCGCCATCACCGGACGGTACACGTGCGCCCGCGCTTCTTCCTCCCGCTTCACCAGCTTCTTCTCCACCATGATCTGCATCAACTTCAGAATCGTCGTGTACGCCGCCCCGCGCCCCAACTCCTCCGCTACTTCGCGCACCGTCGATGGTCCTAGCCTCCACAACGCCTGCAAGATCTCCAGTTCAGCCGCGGTCGGCTTGGGTGAGGTGCGGGGAGCCATGTCTCGCAGAATATACGAAATCTTTCGTAGTTGTCAACGAAAAGTTTCGTAGATCCACCCGCCCCGCGTAGTACAATCAGGAACAATGCATACGGGCTACGCAACGGCGGAGGCAACGGCGCAATTCGCCGCCCGCTTCCCCCAACACAACGGCTTCTACCGCAACGTCCAATCGTTGACCGCATCCACCCTCGGACTCGGCACCTACCTCGGAGCCATGGATGAAGCCACCGACACCTCCTACGCGCACGCCGTCACGGCAGCCATCGAAGGCGGCATCAACGTCATCGACACTTCCCTCAACTACCGCAATCAACACTCCGAACTCGCCATCGGAGCCGCGCTCGAAGCCCTCTTCCGCACCGGCAAAGCACAGCGTGACGAACTCCTCATCTGCACCAAAGCGGGCTACCTCGTCCCCGATGCCGTTCCCCAAGGCGTCCTCAACCCGTCCGACATCGTCGGCAACATGCACTCCATGGCCCCGGCCTTTCTCGAAGACCAACTCGAGCGCAGCCGCCGCAACCTCGGACTCGAAACCATCGACGTCTTCTACCTCCACAATCCCGAAACGCAACTGCGCTTCGTAAGCCCCGACGAATTCCACAGCCGCGCCGAAGCCGCATTCGCAGCCTGCGAGCGCTTCGTCGCCGAAGGCAAAATCCGCTTCTACGGAACAGCCACCTGGGATGGCTACCGCAAACCCGATCAACTCTCGCTCGCCGAACTCGATCAAATCGCCCGCCAGGTCGCGGGCGACAACCACCACTTCCGCTTCATCCAACTCCCCTTCAACCTCGCCATGCTCGAAGCCCTCTCCAAAGGCGTCGCGCCCTATGCCCAGCAACTCGGCATCTCCGTCATCGGCAGCGCATCGCTGCTCCAATCCCGCCTCACCAGCGGACTCCCCGAGCAACTCGCCGCCGCTCTCGAAGGCCCCGCCACCGATGCCGCCCGCGCCATTCAATTCGCCCGCTCCGCGCCCCACATGGACATCGCCCTCATCGGCATGAGCCGCGCCGAGCACGTGCGCGAGAACCTCACCGCCACAACTTATCCGCCGCTTGACGCAGACCGCTTCCTACAGCTATTCGGAAAGTAGCGTGCACCAACTCAGCTTCGATGCATCCACCGTCGACGAGCGCATCGCCGAGTGTCCCGACAGCCCCGCCGTGTTCCTCATCTGGCCACGCGAAGGCAAGCCCTACCTCGGCAAAACCTCGCTCCTCCGCCGCCGCCTCAAGCGCCTGCTCGGCCCGCGTGCCCACACCTCGCGATTCCTGCATCTGCGCCCCGTCGCCGAACGCATCGACTACTGGCTCTACGGTTCGCGCCTCGAAGCGAACCTCCGCATGTACGGCCTCGCCCGCGAGCATTTCCCCGGCGACTACACACGCATTCTCAAGCTGCGCCAGCCATCGTACGTGAAGCTCGTCCTCACCAACGACTACCCGCGCACGCACGTCACCACGCGCCTCAGCGGCTCCGCCTCGCTGCACTACGGTCCTTTTTCCACGCGCGCCGCCGCCGAACAATTCGAAGCCGGCTTCCTCGATTTCTTCCAGCTACGCCGCTGCCAGGAAGATCTCATGCCATCCCCCGAGCATCCCGGCTGCGTCTACGGCGAAATGAACAAATGCCTGCGCCCCTGCCAGCAAGTCGTCAGCGTAGAAGAGTACGCAAGCGAAGCACAGCGCGTCACGGCATTTCTCTCCTCCAACGGAGCATCACTGCTCGATTCGCTCCAATCCGCCCGCGACCGCCTCAGTGCCGATCTCGAATTCGAAGAAGCCGCGCGCACGCACAAGCGCCTCGAACGCGTGCAGAGCGTCGTGCAGAGCAAAGGCGATCTCGCCACCGATGTCCACAAGCTCTGCGGCATCGCCATCGTCCCTTCCGCCGTCCCCGAATCCGTCGGCCTATGGCCCTTCTTTGACGGCATGTGGCGCGCCGGCTGCGATTTCGCCTTGCGGGAAGAGGACGGCTCGCCGCGCCCCATGGATCGCCGTTTGCGCGAAGTCTTCGAATCGCTGCCCCCCGCGCGCCGCATCACCATCTCCGAACGCCAGGACCACATCGCCCTACTCACCGGCTGGTATTTCTCCAGTTGGCGCGATGGCGAATGGGTCAGCTTCACCGACCCCGCCAATCTCCCCTATCGCAAGCTGGTCAACGCCATCCACCGCGTGGCCAAAGCAACCTAACCCATTCGCGCCCGCCGCTGCGCCATTCCACCAACCAACGCAAACCCCGGCAGCAATGGAAGCCGGGCCAGAGTAAACCACACCAGCGAATTGTCCTCCACCAGAAACATCCCCATAAACAGAAACATAAAAAGAAAGGAAGCGAATTCCCGGCTCACTCTCCCCCGTCCCAAATACGAAGTCACAGCACCCGCCACCATCGCCGCGCACACATCAAACCCCAAATAAAACGCCTCGAATTCCCACGAACGCCGGCTCAACACCTCCGGCGCCACCAGCGGAACAACCGCCAGCATCGCCCGGCTCAACCCGAACAGCACCACGAAACCGGCACAGACAATACCGGCAGTGCGCATCCGCTAACTCCCCAGACAAATCACCTTGCCGTCCTGCGTGGCAATCACCACACGCCCCTCGGCCAGCGCCGGACTCGCCGACACCGGCCCGCCCGCCTCAAACTCAAACAGCTTCGTCCCCTTCGCCGCATCCAGCACATACAACCGCCCATCGTTCGATCCCACATACACCTTCCCGCCACTCACCGCCGGCGACGATTCCACCCGCGAGCGCGTCGGAAACTCCCACAGCACCTTCCCCGTCTTCGGATCCATCGCCCGCACAATCTTATCGCGCCCGCCCAGAATCACCCGGTTATCCGCCACGGCCGCCGACGAATAAAACGGAAACTTCCGCACCGGATGTTCATAACGCCACGCAATTTTCTTCGCCTTGCGATCCAAAGCCAGCACTTCATTGGCATAGGTGCCGACGAAAAACATATCCCCGAGAATCGCCGGCGAAGCGCCCATATAAGACCCCGTCTTGATCTGATACATCTCCTTGCCGTCTTTGATGTTGATCGCGCGAAACACGCCATCGCATCCGGAAACATAAGCCAGCCCGTCCTGCACCGCCGGAGTCGCATGCACCGGACCATCGGTATGGAACGACCACGCCTGCTTGCCCGTCTTCAAATCCAATCCATACAAGCTGCCATCGTAAGACCCAATCAACACGCGCTCGCCCACCACCACGGGCGACGATTTGATCTCGCTGCCCGTCCGGAACGTCCACGCCGCCTTGCCATCGGCCACATGCACGGCATGCAGCACCCCGCCTAGATCGCCGATCATCACCAGCCCGCCACTCACCGCCGGAGTCGATTCCCCCACCATCTCCTTCGTGTCGTACTTCCACTTCACCTTGCCCGTATCCAGATCCAGCGCCAGCAGTTCCTTCGTCGAAGAGCCGATGTACACCACGCCGTTATCAATGGCCGCCGATGATTCAATCACATCGCCCGCTTCATACGTCCACAGCACCTTCAACTGCGCCGGCACATTCACCGTGCTCACTCCCGTCAGCGACGGATTGCCGCGAAACTGCGGCCACTGCGCCAGCAACGGCAACGCACAAACCAACATCGCTACCACGCGCATTCGTACACCTCCCGTGCGCCCGCCGCATCGAGCGGACGCGGATTGAAGCGGCCCGTCCACTGATGAGAAGCCGCTTCACTCAATGCTCCGAAATCGGCTTCCGCTACTCCCGCATCCCGCAACCGGCCGGGCAGCCCCGCAGCCTGCGCCAGTTCATCCAATCGCGCCGCCAGCGCGCCATGCAATTCCTTATATGCCCCATGCACCGCCGGTTCATTCCATCCCACCACATGCCGCAACAGCAGCGCGATCGCCACCCCATGCGTCGTGCCATAGCGCGCCGTCAGCGGATTCGCGCAAGCATGCGTCGCGCCCAACATCGAGTTCTCAATCGCCATCCCCGCCAGGTGCGAGCCCAGCAGCATCTTGCCCATCGCCTCTACATCATCCGGAGCCGTCATCACCCGTTCGAAACTCGACTCCAGCAGCCGCCAAGCCTGCAAGCTGAAACTCAGCGAGATCGCGTTCTTCTTGTTCGTCACCCACGTTTCCACGGCATGGCTGATGGCATCGTAACCGGCAGTCGCCTTCACACCGGCGGGCGCGGTCAAACACAACTCCGGATCGAGCAGCGCTATGCGAAACGCCGCCTGCGGATCGCCGCACGCCATCTTCACATGCGTCTCCGCATCGCTGATCAGCGCATACGTCTGCGCCTCGCTCCCCGTACCCGCCGTGGTCGGCACGCCGATCATCGGCAGCATCGGCTTCACGGCCTTGCCCCATCCCCAATAGCCCTTCATGTTGCCGCCATTGGTGAGCACGAAATTGATCCCCTTGGCGCAATCCATCGAACTGCCGCCGCCCAAGCCGATGATCGAATCCACCTGATGCGGCCGTGCAAACGCCCGCCCCGCGTCCACCATGCGCGTATCCGGATTGGCATCGAAGGCATGAAACGGAAACACATGGATGCCCTGCGACTCCAGTTGCTGTTGCGCCGCCTCCACATAGCCTGTTGCGCGCACGCCTTCATCGGCAACCAGCAGCGTGCGATGAAACCCGAGTTCCTTCGCCAGCCGCCCCA
>CALFYN010000060.1 GCA_937952345.1 uncultured Acidobacteriota bacterium | reverse complement strand
CGCGCTAATGAAAAACACGACCCCCAGAACCAGCGAAGAAGCAATCAAAGGCAACTTTTTCATGTACTCTCTCCTGTCTATCAATGGATCCGGATACCCACAGCTCCCTGGTGCGTCCGGAACCCCTCAAATCGATAAATCTGCTGCGATAGCCCGTACCAGCGATACTCCGCAAACAGGTCCAGATGCGATGCCACCGGCGTGTTCAGCCGGATCATCGGTTGGTAGTAATCCGTCGGCCGCGTCCCGCTCGTCAGGTACATTGACCCGCCCGCGGACAACGTCGGCTGCCATGTCCATCCCACTGCCATCCGCCACGTCACCAATCCCGTGATCGTATGCGTGTTCTCACGGTAGTGCGACAACGTGCTCTGCAACACTTGTGGGATCAGATAGTCCATTTCCGACTTTACCGCTGCTCTCGAATATTCCCCAGTCATCTGGAAGGTGTTACCACCACTGGGCATCCACTGCAATCCAAGGGCCGTTTGGTGGCTCCGGAATTCAAACCGGTTGAACGTCGGCGGATTTGTATTATTTAGTATCTGTACAGTGCCATACAAGCGTAATGCTGTCATCAGTTGATACCGCCCACGCATCCTGATACGTTCATAATCGGTCAGAGAGGTGCGGAACATGACCCTATCGCTGCGTGCTATTTCCACATCCCCATTCAATGAAGCCTTATCGGTTGCCCGGAATCCCGCCCCGGCCAAAGCGACATGCCTCTTTAATTCCGTCCGCTCCGACGGCGTCAAAGACAATTGCCCCGTCCGAGATAACCCATCCCCCCAAACATATCGATACCCGCCGCGCAGTGTAAGCCTGCTCACTGGTTCGATAACCGCTTCCGTTTGGTGCTGGTTATAATTCCACTCCAGCCTCTCCGCCAGCGCCGTTCCGCCCAGCGAAGGTTCATTGTGCAGCCGGTCTGTCACGAAGCTCGACATCACCCGAAAACTGGAAAACGGCCGCAATTCCAATCCAAAGTTCCCCGTCGTGTGTGGCTGTTTTGCCGCCGACAACAAACGGATACTCTGTGTATTAAAGAACAACAACGAATCTAAGTCAACGAATCTTCCGTCGTTTTCCTGCCGGTATTGCACATCATTCCGCGGACGGCTATATTGAAATGCTCCCGACACATCCAGCCACCCCACCGGCTGCGCCGTCAGCAGCGCTTTCGTGTAGATGCTGCTGCCGTCCACCGCGTAGGCCTGCAGCAGGTTGTTCAGGAACAGCGACTGCCCGAGGATCGGATTCGGCCGGTTCCCCGGAATCTGCCCCGCGTTCACCAGGTTCTGATCGTCGTTGAATTGGATCCCGCCCTGTTCCAAAGTGGCATGCATGCGCCGCAATTCCACACGAACGCCACCCCGATAGAGGTTCGTCCGGTCGTTCAGATTGGTCAGCACCGGATACTCGTTCGAAGAATCCAGCGCAAACAACGACGTCCCCCGTCCAAACCCCCGGTCCCGCATGTACCCGAAGAACGGAATCACCCGCCCGCCCGGCAACGCCTCAATCTGCAGGTCCGTCAGCTTGCGGTGTGTGTCAAAGGCCCGCTGGCTCGCGTAAATCCCCCGGTCCAGCAGCGGATTGGCAAACGATGGCAACGAGTTGAAATAGGCCGTGTTCCGGTGATCGGCGTTGAACCGGAAGTACTTACGCCGCTCGAACTGGAAGTTCAGCCACTCCGAAGGGTCGCCGCCCCATCCCGCTCCACGGCTTGTCGCCACCCAGTCGTCCTTGTGGAATCGCGCGTCCCAATTCATGATTCGCACGCCTTCCCCAAGATTCACCACGCTGCGGTAGGTGTCCCGATTCCCCAGCACGTTCTGCTGCCAGCGCGTGCCCACTTCCAGGTCGATTTCGAACATCCGCTCCACGGTCGCCGCATCCGGCGCGGCTTCCGCCTTGGCTTCTTCTTTCGGAGCTTCCTGCGCCGCTTCTTTCGGAGCCTCCTTGGGTGGCTCCTGGGCGGGTTTGTCTTGCGCGCACAACACGCCCGCCATTAGCAATGCTAATAGTGCCGGTTTCATCGCAATAATGTCCTATTCACATGCGATCCGTGTACCTTCACGTGGCAGCCCGTGCAGCTTTGGATGCGCGGGTTGGCCAGATCGTGAAACGCCGGCGGAATTCCACCCGCCGTCCTGGCGTTCATCCCTAGATTGGAATGACACTCCAGGCACTGCTGCGCAACCTGAGGCCGCGTCAGCATGCGCGGATTCGACGATCCGTGCGATTCGTGACAAGCCGAACAGCCTTCCATCCGCATCGGGGCATGCTCGAATGCGAACGGCCCGCGTTTGTCGCCATGGCATCGTAAGCACCCTGGCTCATTCGACGAAACATCCCGCAGGGCGTTCGTCAATAAGCGTCCGTGCGGATTGTGGCAATCGACGCAGCCGATGCCACCTTCCTGCAACCGGTGCCGGTACGGCCTCTGAAACTGCGCCAGCGTCGCCACGTGGCACGTGCCGCAATTGGACACGTAATTCTTCGGCTTCGGCTGGTGTACGCTATGGCAACTGGTGCAAGCCACCTGATTCCGTGCGTGCCCGCCCCGGATGGCGCCGACTCGTGACGGTTGATTCAAGTGGCATCCCAAACAAACGCGATTGGATTGCGGCGCCGACAAACGCAGTGGGTTACGGATGTCGCTGGGTGTGGCAGATTCCGCATGGGCGCTTCCTGGCCCATGACAGCTTTCACAGGCCTTCTCGACGAAACCATGCTTGGCGTCCGTCTCCACCCGGTAGTGTGGATTCTTTGTAAATGATTGAAAAAGTTCTTCGTGGCAGCCCTGGCAAACGACGCTCCCCATGTACTCCGGAGCGGCTTTTTTCTCTTGCCCCACTAAGGGCATCCCCAGAAGGATGGTGACCAAGAGCATTCTCACGGGGTCTCCTCCTGCACGTATGATTCCAACAAACACGCTCCTACCATAAGGGTTGCATCATGCCCGAATTTATCTCATCCATCTCCCGTTTCATTCGTTCCAGCCTCCCCTGATCCTCCCCGGCCCGGTTCCGCGTCTCTCCCACGTCCTCTTTCAGATAGAACATTTCCAGCGGAATCTGTTTCTGCCCCGGCCGCCCCTGGCGCACGATCTTCCAGTCCCCCCGCCGCAACGCGATATTCGCTCCGTACCGCCAGAACAACGCCCGCTCGGGCATCGATTTCTGCTTCCCCGTCAATCTCCCCAGCAGGCTCACCCCGTCCAGCCGCTGCCGTCCCGCGCTCCCCCCTGCCGCTTCCAGCATTGTCGGAAACAAATCGAGCGAAATCACCGGATCGTCAATCGTCTGCCCGGCCCCGATCTTCCCCTTCCACTGCACCAGAAACGGAACCCGGATCCCGCCCTCGTACAGTTGACCCTTCCCCCCGCGCAATACCCCGTTCCCCGAAGTCAACTCCGCCGTCGGCCCCCCGTTGTCGCTCAGGAAGACCACCAGCGTATTCTCCTCCAGCCCCAAATCCCGTAATTTCCCCAACACAGTCCCCACCGCCTCGTCCATCGATGCCGTCATCGCCGCGAACAGCCGCCGGTGCTCATCCCGGATATATTCAAATTTCTTTAAATATGGCACCGGAGCCTGCATCGGGCTGTGAATCGCGTTCAGCGCCATGTACAAAAAGAACGGCCGGGCTTTATTCTTCTCCACGAATCCGGCCGCTTCCCGCGCCAGCGCGTCCGTCAGGTACGCCGTCTCCTCCACCTCCACGTTGTCACGCAAGATGGGATTGTCATCGTCGTAAGGCGGCTCGTTCACCCGCAACCGCGTCACCCCTCCGCGGTACGGTGGCGGGTAATAGAAATGTCCCTCGTGCAGGAATCCGAAAAATTCATCGAACCCCCGCACCCGCGGATGAAACCGCGCCGTCCCCCCCAGGTGCCATTTCCCCATCAACCCCGTCCGATACCCCGCCGCCCGCAGCCGCGACGCCAGCGTCGTCTCCGTCAACGGCAGCCCCGCATCGGGATTCAGATTCGCCTTCCCGATCAGATTGCGCTCGTGCCCGAATCGCGTCTGGTAACGCCCCGTCATCAGCCCGGCACGCGAAGGGCAGCACACCGGAGCGCTCACATACCCGTTCGTAAACCGCGCCCCGTTCGCCGCAATCGAGTCGATATGCGGCGTCGGAATCTCTCCGTTCCCCTGGCAGCCCAACTCCCCGTAACCAAGATCATCGGCCAGGATCAATACGATATTGGGCGGCCGCGGACCCTGCGCCAAACCGGCCGCCGCGCCGCCCACCGCGCTCAGAAAGGCGCGGCGCTTCACCGCTTCATCTCCTCCAGCCGCGCCCCGGTTTCCTTCTCCACATCCGCATGCAGGCTATTCCCATGCGCGTCCATCGTCACGATGGCGATAAAGTTTTCCACATCCAGATGCCACATCGCTTCCGGAATGCCGAACTCCAGCAGATGCACGCCCTTCACCTTCTTCACGCTCCGCGCGTAATATTGCGCCGCCCCGCCGATGGCATTCAAATACACCGCGCCGCATTCCTGCAAAGCGGCCAGCGTTTTCGCGCCCATCCCGCCTTTGCCCACCACGGCCCGCACGCCGTAATTGCGAATCACATCGGCCTGATACGGCTCCTCACGGCTGCTGGTGGTCGGCCCCGCCGCCTTGATCCGCCACTCCTCGCCTTCCTTCAGCATCACCGGTCCGCAGTGATACAGCACCGCCCCGTGCATATCCACCGGAGGCGGATTCTTCATCAGGTGCTTATGCACGGCATCGCGTCCCGTGAAGCATTCGCCCGTAATCAGCACCACATCGCCCACCTTGAGCGCGCGCATATCGGCCTCGCTCAGCGGCGGACGCAGCACCACCTCGCGCCCGGTCAGCGGGAATTCCATGCTCTGTGCCATCTTCTGCACCGCCCGCTCCGGATCGCGGTACAGCCATCCCGTAATCGCCCCCGATTTCGCATCCAGCCGCACGCCCAGCCGCCGGAACGCCCAGCAATCATAGGCCACGGACACAAAGAAACTCGCCGGCAGCCGGTTCGCCGCCCCAATCTTGCACCCGATCAACGACGCGTTCCCCCCGAACCCCATCGCCCCAACCCCAATCCGGTTCGCCTCCTCCATAATTTCCGCTTCCAGCTTTGCCAGCGCCGGATTCGGATTCACATCGTCCAGCGTGCGGAACAACTGCATCTTCGCCAGCATGTAGCCGTGCGCGCGGTCGCTGCCGATGCACACTCCCACCGCCCCCGGAGCGCACCCCTGTCCCTGTGCCTGCCACACCGCGTGCAGGATGCATTTCCGTACTCCTTCCAGATCGCGGTCCGCCCGGCCCAAATGGTCGAGCGCCGCCGGCAGCGAATATTGAATGTTCTTGTTCTCGCAGCCGCCCCCCTTCAGCAGCAGCTTCACTTCGATTTCATCTTCTTCCCACTGCTCGAAGTGCACCACCGGCGTCTCCTCGCCGAGGTTGTTGCCGCTGTTCTTGCCCGTCAACGAATCCACCGAATTGGGACGCAATTTCCCGCGCTTGGTCGCCTCCGCCACCGCCGCCAGAATCGCCTTCTTTACCGCGATCTGATTCACCCCCACCGGCGTGTGCACAATAAAGGTCGGCATCCCCGTATCCTGGCAAATCGGACCTTCATCCTCTTCCGCCATATCGATGTTCGAGGCGATGATGTTCAGCGCCTGCGAGGACTGCGTGGCCGGCTTTTCCGCCGCGATCGTGTGCCCCATGGCCGCCCGTACGTCCGGCGGCAGATTGGTCGATGTCTGCGTGATCAGTTCGATCAGGCTGTTTTCTAAAAATTGCATGGCAGTTTCCCTCGAAAGGTTTATATTATCTTGATCCGCACGGCCGCGCTCATGCCGTGTTGAATGGCGGGGTAAGGACTGGTGAATTCGACAATCACCTGCGTGCCCTTGACCTCTTTCACCGTCCCTTCCAATCCTTCGCTGGTGACGTCCGGCACCTGCACCAGCGCCGGCATCCCCGCCTTGATGCGCTCCAGCACCGCGGGTTCCGGCTCCACCGCCACTTCCAGCAAATCCGGATCCGTGGCAATCTGCACCAGATCCTCCATCGCCCGGCTCACCTCCGCCCCCACTTCCACCCCCAACCGGATCACCTTCCCATC
>CALFYN010000059.1 GCA_937952345.1 uncultured Acidobacteriota bacterium | reverse complement strand
CCGATGGAAAGTGGATTGCCTATCGCGCTTTCAGCGGAGCAAATCGTGAGGTGTTTGTGCGGGCATTCCCCGACACTGGTGCGAAATATCAAATCTCCACTTCCGGCGGGACCGGCGCCGTGTGGTCACGCGATCGCAACGAGCTGATCTGGGTGAACGATGAAAGGCGCATCATGTGCACTCCCTATCGGAAGCAAGGCAGCGCCCTCTCATTCGGCCCGTCGCGGGTCTTCGCCTCCGTGAGTGCCAACCCCTTCATTTTCAAACCCATCCTGACCGCTCCGGGCAACCGGCTTATAGGCATACTGTCCACTTCCAACGAAAAGGCCGACAACACCACAGTCTTCTTCTTCCATTTCCACGACGAACTCAAGCGCCGCTTCGCCGCCGCCGGTCAATAGACTCTAGGTGATGCGTATCCCGAACATCTGCCGCGTCCCATCCTCCGCAATCGCCGGAAACGCAATCCGATCCCCCTTCCGGTTCCAGCACGGAGCCGCATCCACCCGCAGTTCCCCACTCGTCTTCCCCGGATGCGGAAACCCCTTCGTCTCCGCATACGACCGGTCACTCCGCCGGTACACGATGTAGTAGTTCGCACTCTGCTTCCGGTACCCATTCACAAACCACTTCCCATCCGCCGACAACGCCACATCGCCCCCAGGACTCGGAAACACTCCCGGCCCGCCAATCACCTCCACCACTTTCTTCTGCTCGACATCGTAGATCACCTGCTCCCCATTCACCGCCCCGATCATCCGGTTCCCAAACTCCCATTCCGGGTGCCCGCCGAAATGCTGTTCGTGCATCGTCAACCCGCTTCCATCCGCCCGAATCGTAAACGGCACGTCCACCCGCTTCCCCTTCACCTCAAAATCCGCCCGCAAGAAGAAAAACAAATGCGCCCCGTCCCGGCTCCACAACGTGTGATTAATAAACAAATCCTGCCCGTCGATGTTCCGCCCTCCCCGCTTCACATGCTCCGCCAGCGCCCGGAACGAAACCAGCAACTGCTTGCGCCCCGAAGCAATATCCACCACAAACACCCCATCGTTGTCCGGCGCCGGAGTCCCCGCATTCCAATCAAACGCCTTCGGATACCCCGTCACCGGCCGAAGCCGCGCCATCCGTCCATAATTAATCCCCGCGAATCGCCCCCCATTCTGCATCACGCCCCCATTGCCAAACGGAGTATCCGCGAACCGGTATTCCCGCACTCGCTTCCGCTTCGCCACATCGTACAGCACCGCGAACACATGGCCCGTCTTCAAATCCCGGTCATTGAAAATCAGTTCCGTCTCCCGCGCCCGCGGATTCCAATACAGCATCGTCCCCTGCTGGAAATTCCACGCCCTCGTCGATTCCACCGCCGTCACCGCATGCCCCCGCTCCGTATCCAGCAACACCACATCCGCCGCATCCCCAGGCTCCGGCATTCGGTCCTGAAACGCCGTCCGCAGCGCCGCCATGTATCGCCCCGACGCATTCCACGGCGTATTCTGCACATGCCCGATATACCCAAAGAAATGGTGCTTCGGCCCGAACGTCAATTGTTCCGTCCGAATCTCCCAATCGCGAGGCGCAGCCGCAGCAGCCGCGGGTAAACACAACATGGTCCGTCGATGCATCGTGACGCAGTATACACCGAACCGCCAGACCGGATAGCATGGGAAACCATGAACCGACGCCAATTCTGCGCCTCGGCAGCCACGCTCGCCCTCGGCGCATGCTCCAAACCCCCATCCCGCCCCAATATCCTCCTCATCGTCGCCGACGACATGTCCTTCCCCCACGCCGGCGCCTATGGCGACAAAATCCCCGCCACCCCGGCCTTCGACCGTATCGCCCGCGAAGGTGTCCTCTTCCACAACAGCTTTTGCGCCTCCCCCTCCTGCACCCCTTCCCGCACAGCCATCCTCTCCGGCAAGAACATCTGGCAAACCTCCGAAGCCGGCGTCCTCTATGGTGCCCTCCCCCCCAACCTCCGCCTCTTTCCGCATCTGCTCGAAGACGCTGGATACTGCACCGGCTATACAGGTAAAGGCTGGGGCCCCGGTGATTGGAAAGCCCTCGGCCTCAAACGCAGCCCCACCGGCCGCGAGTTCAACTCCAGCCTCATTCCCCTCCCCGGTCCTCCCGGCATCGACACGCGCGATTACGCCGAAAACTTCGCCCAGTTCCTCGCCGCATGCCCCGCCCACCAACCCTTCTTCTTCTGGATGGGCGTCACCGAGCCGCACCGCGTCTACGCCAAAGGAGCCGGCCTCGCCGCCGGCAAGAAGCTCGCGGACGTCACCCTGCCCGCCTATTACCCCGATTCCGCAGAAATTCGCAGCGATTTCCTCGACTACTATATGGAAATCGAGTGGATCGATCTCCACCTCGCCCGCACATTATCCATCCTCCAGCGCCACAAGAAGCTCGATGACACCCTCATCATAGTGACCAGCGACAATGGACTCCCCTTCCCCCGCGCCAAGGTCAACCTCTACGACGACGGTCTCCGTATGCCCTTCGCCATGCGCTGGGGCCGCCGCTTCACCGGCAACCAGCAAGTCCAGGACTTCATCCAACACATCGACATTGCCCCCACCATTCTCGAAGCCGCCGGAATCAAGCCCCCCGAGGACATGGCCGGACGCAGTTTCCTCTCTCTCCAGGGCGGCAACCGCGCCATCGCCGCCATGGAGCGCCACACCTGGTGCCGCCCCGATGGCGCCACTTATCCCATGCGGTCTCTCCGCAACCATCAGTTTCACTACATCCGCAACTTCGCCCCCGGCCGCTGGCCCACCGGAGGCCCCGACTTCATCTCATCCAACAAAACGCCCCACGGCGACGTCGACGCCTGCCCCACCAAGGATTTCCTCACCGATCCCGCCAATCAGCGTAAATATCCCCGTGAATTCCAACTCTGTTTCGGAAAACGCCCCGCCGAGGAACTCTACAGCGTCCAGGCCGACCGCTGGCAGGTCAACAACCTCGCCGCCGACCCCGCCCATCAATCCACCCTCGCCAGCATGCGCGCGGAACTCGAATCCTACCTCCAACAAACCGCCGACCCGCGCATCCAAGGCAGCGACCCATGGCAGTCGTATCCCTACCGCCAGACCACCGGCTTTGGAGCCACCTTCAACACCACACTCTCAGAAGAGGAGCGCCGCCAAGCCCGCGAACGCGCGTCTCACAAACCCGAATAGCCCGCCCCGGCCATGGCTGGTGCCGCCTCCTGCCCAATTACCGGAACCCGCGACTCGATCCTCCGCTTGGATTTCCAACGCAGCCACGCAAACGAAATCACCTGGCTCACTTCAGACTCCACGAACGGCTTCGCCACCACGTCATACACCCCTTCCGCCAGCAGTTCGTCCAGAATGTCCGCCTCGGAAAACGTGTGCGTTGCCACTACCAGCGGACGGAACCGGCTCTCCGCCGCTAACCGCAACACTGACCGCCAGTTTTCCCCAGGTAACTCACGCTCCGTGACAATCACGGAAACCGGTTCGCTGTCCAACAGCATCTCCGCCTGCCGGCAACTCCGGGCGGTATGCAAAATCCAATTCGTCCGCCCGAAAAACCGGCGCATGAACTGATGATCGTCCTCGTATGGACTCACAAGCATCGCTCTGACAATCCGCTCCGAGGGATCCTTCCAATACACTTCTTTCCTTACAGTATCCATTCGGTGCCTCGCCTTACTCATGAGCCTACGCCATTTCCGGCCCGGCGGATACTGGGACAAATACCAGATCTCCCCGCTCCCACCTTCAGGATTTCCCCAGTATCACCCCAGTACAGTTACTCTCCACCCGAAACCGCAGCGCGGATGACACTCCCGCCACTTCCACCCCATCGAATGTCGATTCATGTACATCATCCAGCACGAACGCAGGCCGTGCATCGCGCTGCCGCACCGTCACCCGCACATCCTTCCAATGAATATCCCGCGCATGCCGCACATAGAATGCCGTGGCCGGCAACACCCCGAACATCCGGTTCTCCGGATACTTCTTCGAATTCTCCTCAATCGTCCGCCGCGCATCTTCTTCCGTCCCCGGGGGATACCCGCCCTGAATCTCAATCTCCACATCGCGCAGATACACCCGCTCCACCAGGTGTCCGGGCACGCCCGTAATACTCGATGCATACGGCACGTAATTATGCATCGCCCGCTCCGCATCCGTGTACTTCTCGGCGTCGTTCACCGTCGCCCGAACCCCGCTGATGTGCACATCCTGCAAAACGCCCGTGCTCGGAACCACATCCCCGCCCGAGGTCGCAATCGGCCGGTTCCGGTCGCCAAGCTTAATGAAAATCGGCGTCTCCACCACATCCATCTTCAAATTACGCACCGTCACATTCCGCATCGTGCCCCCATCCACCAACTCCAGCGCCAAGCCCGCGATCCCCGTCTGCCAAATCAAATTATTCTCAATCAGAATATTCTGAAATCCACCCGAAGAATCCGTCCCCGCCTTGATCCCGTTACACAGGCTCCGCACCCTGTTATTCCTGATAATCACGTTCTTGCAG
>CALFYN010000058.1 GCA_937952345.1 uncultured Acidobacteriota bacterium | reverse complement strand
GCCGGTCGCCCTTCGTTGCGCCCGTATCGTGCGCGTAGAACACCGGAATCGACGGCCCCATCATCGAAGTGTCCAGCGATCCCGCCGCGCTCAGGATAGAATCGCGAATCTCCTCGGCCTCCAGCCGGCGCAGTGGAACGTGATGAAACGTATCATTGTTCGGATCCGCGGGATCTACCGTATCGCTCATGCGGTAGGCTTGCGTAAGCGCCAGCATCCGCAGCATCCGCTTTACTGACCAGCCATCCTCCACGAAACGCGCTGCCAACCAGTCGAGCAGTTCCGGATGAGTGGGAGCTTCTCCCAACTTGCCGAAATTGTCCACCGTGCGCACAATGCCACGGCGGAACAGTATCTGCCAAAGCCGGTTCACCATGACCCGCGCGGTGAGCGGATTTCGCGGCGAAGCAATCTCCTCGGCGAGCGCAAGGCGCATGGTGCTTGCATCGGCGTATGGCTTGCTATCGAGCGCACTGAGATAGCTTCGCGGTACGGTTTCTCCCGGCTTGCGATGATCGCCGCGAACCAGCAGCGGGTGATCCCCTGGCGCCTCTTCCATGATGCCTGGAGCACGCACCGGCACGGCGATCTCGTTCTCCAACCGCCTGTACCGTGCCACTTCGGGCATCACTGAAGCGCTGTTGGATAGTAATCCCTGTGCCAGCAAATGATTCAGCAACGCGGCCTGTGCATCGGTCATTACACCCACGGCAAAACTATTCACGGCATCGAGCGCGGTGCGGGTCAAACGCTCCGCGTATTGCTCCCGCGACTCCGCCACCGGCCCATCCACCAGGAGCAGCGCAGGAATCATCTCCTCCTTCGGCGTCAACTGGTTGTTGTGAAAGACCACTTGTTGCGCCCCGAACCAACTCCGTCCGTTCCGCACCGGCTTGGGTTTGGTCTTCTGCTTATTGTCGCGATCGTCGAGTAGAAACAGCGTGGTCTCGTCCAACGTGGAAAACTCCACATACGCAGTGAAGCCCTTCCAGAACGTGGCATCCCAATGAAACCAGCCCATTTCATCGCGCTTCGCACTGGAGCGCAGGTGATAAATCCCTCCCCGTGGCACGGCGTAGTTTTCAATGATCAATTGAGCGAAGGAGAAATTGCCGCCGAGGAATCGTACGCTGACGGCATCCGATTCAATCTTGAACCGTGGCGAGGAAATTACCGCGCCATGCTTGTTCGACAAGAGATGCGAATACACACCGCGTGGATAGATGGCGCCGATAGCCCGGTCTCCTTCGGGCAGCACGGAGAACTCGCCAGCGGCGGATACTCCGTTCGAAGCCCCTACGCCCTGCTTCACCCACTTCGCGTACACGGTCTTATCCGCCAGATCCCATGCCGGCTGAAAGTTCTTCGCATTGAATTCACGCCGTGCGGGGAGTTCCTTACGCCACTCGGCGCTCCAGGCGGCGGCATCGAAAGTGGATTGCGCCAGCGGATACAGCGGGCTTTCTTTGGTGACTTGCAGGCCGGCGATCTTGGATGCCAGCGCATCCACGTCGTGACGCCACTGTGCAGCCAGGCTGCGCCTTATCGCTGGTTTCAAATCCGCCAACTCAGCACGATTCTTTTCGAGCATCGGCGGCGCACTGATCGCCCGTTGTGTTGGCCGGGGCCCGGCGAAGATGCCGAACAGTGCGTAATAGTCCTTCTGGCTGATGGCATCGAATTTGTGATCGTGGCAGCGCGCGCATGTGATGGTGAGCCCCTGAAACGATTTCGCGACCACATCCATCTGATTGTCCGTCCACTTGACCCGGTCTTCCCATGGATCCACCGGTTGAAAGCCATGCTCCACCATGCGGAAGTGGGCCGTAGCCAGCAGCGATTCGTTGCGCCCATCGCGCACCCGCGGACGCGACAACAAATCCCCAGCCAAATGTTCGCGAATCAACTGGTCGTACGGCACGTCCTCATTGAATGCGCGGATCAGGTAATCCCGATAGCGCCACGCCTGCGGAACATCGGGGTCGCCCTCAGACCCGTGCGATTCGCTGTAGCGGATGAGATCCATGAACCGTCGCGCCATGCGCTCACCGTAACGCGGCGAAGCGAGTAACCGGTCCAACAGCCTCTCATAGGCGCCGGGCGAGTTGTCGGCTGCGTAGGCAGCCATCTCCGCTTCGCTGGGCGGCAATCCCGTAAGATCGTAAGTCAATCGCCGCAGCAGTGTCATTTTGTCCGCGGCGGCGGCGGGCGCAAGGCCTTTCGCGCGCATGCCCGCCAGCAGAAACTGGTCCACAGCATTGAGGGGCCAGGATTCGCCCGCCAGCGCCGGCGGCGTTACTGGGCGCACGGGCTGCCATGCCCAATGCTCGCGCCGTCGCTGGTCCACCGAGAATCCGGCTGCATCGGGCGCAGGGGCGGCGATCTTCGGCATCGGCGCGCCCATGCCGATCCATTTCTCTAACGCCGCGATCTCGGCATCGCTCAACTTGCCAGCCGGCGGCATCCGCTGCGGAAGCTCTCCACGCACTGCCATTAATAACCTGCTCCGCGCCGCATCGCCAGCCACAATCACTGCACCGGCGTCGCTGCCCTTCGCTATGCTTGCCACCGAATCGAGTTGCAGTCCGGCGAAACTCACCTTGCTCTTGGCGCTGTGGCAGGAATAGCAGTGCTTTGCCAGCAGGGGCCGGATCGCCGTTTCGAAAAATTCGACAGGCTCCTGCGCACCCGCGGACAGGGCGCAGGACAAGATGAGTAGCGCGCGCATTGGACACGAGTCTATCGCAACCGGCGCCGGTCGACAAAGTCCGCGCTACTGAACGCGCAACCCCTCGGCGCGCCGCTTGATCCATTGATTCATCGCCTTGCGATAGCGCCGGTGCTGATCCGGAGTCAACACTTGCCGCAAGCGTTGATCCGTCTCCATGAACCGGTCGCGATACTGGCGCTTCATCTGGCGGGTCATGCGTTCTTTGTTGGATGCGAAGTGTTCTTTCAGAATGCCCACCACGACAGTCCGTTGTTGCGGAGTGAGCGCGGCCTGCTGGATCACCCAATCCATACTGTCACTGCCGGCGGATGCGCTGGCGAAGTACCCGTGGATGTGCGCCAGGCGTGTTGCAATGGCGCCGGAGAAGAAGCCTGCCGCAAACAGCGTCAACACAAACAGCCGCAACAGCCAGCGATCCTTAGTTGCTGAGTCCATCATCGTCGGATTCTCCCATCGCCAAGTCATATGCAATTACCAGCGATCCGGTTTCGATATCAGGTTCAGCCGCCACCTGCGCCCGAAACCGCATCTCCTCGCGTAAGGTGACTAGGCCCAGGATCAGAATAGAGAGCGCCATGGCATAAACCAGCCTGGCATTGGCCAGCCACAGCCGGTCGATCAACCGGGCGGGGGGCCGCTCGCGCACGGCACTCATGACGCTCGCGCGGAAGCCGCCGGGCACGGGAAACGGCTGTCCACTGCGTGCCTGCAGCAGAGTGCGCGCCATCTGCGCTGCCCGCCAGGCGTCGTGGCAATCGGGGCACTCGGCGGCATGCCGGGCGGCCTTCTCACCTTCTTCCGTGGTCCAATCGCCAGGTGCGCGGCCATCCAGCCAGTCCTTAATATGGTCGCCTTTCATCGCCTCCCAACCTTCCCTTCCGGCAGCAGCCGTTCCAACATGGTTCGCAATTTTCGCCGCGAGCGGAATGCCTGCACCTTTACCTTCGATTCCGACCAACCCATCAGGACGGCGATTTCTTTCACCGGCGTATCCTCTCCATCCAGCAACTGCAGCACGATCCTCTCTTCTGGAGGCAAACTCGCCAACAGCCGTTCCACCAGATCGCTGGCAACGCGCTGCTGTTCCTGTTGCGCGAATTCCCTGGCGGTTGTGGGAGCAGCAAGATGATCGAGCAGGTCGGCCTCGACGCCTTGCAGATTGCCCAGGAGCAACTCCGGGCGGCGGCGCTCGCTACGCAGCACGTTCAGGCATCGATTGGTGGCAATACGCACCAGCCAGCCTTCAAAGCTGCCGCGCGCACTGTAGTCCCGCAATTGCTGGTACGCGGTAAGAAAAACTTCTTGCGCCACTTCTTCTACTTTTTCCCTGCGTAAGAATCGAGCGACTACTTGAAACACTCTTGGAGCGTACAGTTGCACGATACGCTCAAAAGCGTCATGACTTCCGCGGCGTGCCTGTTCGATCAGATCTTCAATTCCGGCGCCTGGTTCCGCTACGAGCACACCTCTCCCCAGCCCAGACACCAACTCGCGAAAAAAAGTTACGGTAGTGAGCTGTTTTTTTTCATCTTCGCGCACCGTAACCACCGATCGGAAGCCGGTGTCTTCCTGTGTAGAGGCAATGATTCCACTACTTCTATTTGCGATCGCGGTGACGAAGGATGTCCCCACCAACTTGCTGGAGGCCGGACGGTACGCGGAAGCCGAGCAGCAGTTGCGCACGTCGCTCGCGCAAGGCAATTCTGAGGACCGAGCCGCAATGCTCAACCTGTTGGCAATCGCGCTGCACCGTCAGGGACGGTATGAAGAGGCCGCAGGACCGTTGCGGGAAGCGTTGTTGCTGGTGAAATCCGGACAGAGGCAGCCTTTCGAGATGGTTAACCTCTATTCCAGCATCGGTGTGAATCGTTTCGAGCGGGGCATGACTCAGGAATCGAAGGATGCGCTGCGCAAAGCGATGCAGTACGCCGGGAAATTGGAACGCCCGCACCATCCGGATACCGCGCAGGCACTCAACAACCTCGGAACGCTGGCGTTGGGCTGCACGCAGTACAAAGATGCCGAGACACTGTACCGGCAGGCGCTGTCCATCAGCATGGACTTATTCGGCGCTGGGTATCCCAAGACCGCGTTGGTGCAAGAGAATCTCGCTCGTCTCTACAAAGCACAGGGCCAATTCCACGAAGCCGAGTCCTTACTGGAGCGGGTATTGATCACTCGCGAGAAGACGTTGGGGCCTGACCATCCCGATGTGGCGCGATCGCTGATCGGACTTTCCGCCATCCGCATCTTGCGCAACGAGGGAGCGGACGCGGAACGGCTGGCTGCCCGCGCTGTTCGGATCGCTACCACCGCCGGATCGCCCGGCCAGTTGTATGCATCCGCCCTTGCGGCGCATGGCAATGCCCTGCGGGCGGTACGCCGCTACCGGGAAGCGGAGTCGGATTACGAAGCTGCTTTGCCTCTCTTGGAGCAGCAGCATGGCCCCATGCACAGTAATGTCGCTGCCCTATTGATGAATCTCGCCGGCACCAAGAAAGCGCTGCATAAGGATGAGGAAGCCGCGCTCCTGGTGGATCGAGCCCTGCAAATCCGCGGAAAGGCCGGCTCCGCACCAGGCAGCTAATATCGTCGAAACAATTCCTTGCTCTTTTGTTCGTTTCGGCTTACCATGAGAACAATCAAGTAAACCTGGAGGCTTTACCCATGCGATCTGCACTGCTGGGGGCTTTCTGCCTGTCTTTCTCCCTTGTTTTTGATGGTCCGTACAAACGAATAGGCTGACCTGCTCTTTCGCAGCAAGTTGTCACGCCAGCGGCAGTTGAGACAGCGCCTTCGTCTCGCGATCATGGCGCTCAATCAAACGCGTGATTTCCGAATCCGTCGCCGGTTGACCTGTCGTGTGCAGTAGACGACAGGTAGCGTTCGCCGCACTGTTGGCTTGGTATTGGCTCAGCCAGGTGCGAAACAACCCCTCCTCCCGTGGTCCCTCGAAGGGAAAACTCACCGGAGGCGCGGCCAATCCGCAGCGCCATGGCTTCGGCGTGAGCCGTGCGCGACAGGAATCCTGCGCCTGACAGAGGCGGATGTAGAGCGGATCACATCCGAATTCCGTGAGCAGTCGCCGTGTTTCCTCCGCCCCTGGCTGGAATCGCAGGTTCGTCACAATCCCACGGTATCCGGCCGCGGTTTGGTACACGCGCAATCCCAGATTGTGCCGCTTTGCCACCGCCTCCATGGAGACAACCGCATCCGGTTGTTTCGACAATGCCGGCGCCATTCCAAACAAGGAACGCAAGCCGGAGAACAGGTCGAGCGCCGCCCCCGCCGGTTCTTCTCGATCCACATCCAGAAACAACAGTGACGAGCAGTTCAGCACCTCCGCTCCGTAAGCATTGCGAGTGATCCAGGCGCCGGGCAGTTCCTCCAGCAGAGGTTCGGGCAGTGGCCTGTCCCCGTACTCGTACTCGGCACGGCCGCGCCGCCCACTGGCAATACGCCGCGCAATCGCTTCTGCAGTCTGTTCCGCCTTGCGACGCGCGTCTGTTTCGCTATCGTTAGACCACCCGCGGCAGCGTACCGAAACCCCGTTGGCGAAACCACTGCCGCGTACCCAATACTTCGCGAATTTCATGGAGTGATATTCTATCCCGTACCATGCTGGGAATTCTTGTCTTGGCCTCATTCTCCCTACTCGCGGCGCGTGTGGAGGTGGCCCTTGGGCCGGCGCAGCGCGCGATGAGATTGAAGCCGCGCGCGATGGCGGGGGGCAGGT
>CALFYN010000057.1 GCA_937952345.1 uncultured Acidobacteriota bacterium | reverse complement strand
AACCGCCCGTTACGACGGACAAGGAATAGCAATACATCCTAAAGAAAAACAGTACTACTACCGAACATTACACTGTATACTACTTGGTACAGGTGAATCCGTTCGTCTCCCTGCTGTTCGATTGTGTTGCTCCCGACCGGGACAATCGGTAGCGCAGGTTCCATAGCGTTCGCCATTCTCCGGTCCAAAATCCCCGCAAACGAGTCCCTCTAAGGTCTCATCGTTCTCCCCACTAAGGGTAATCCCTAACGCATTCCATCGGCGTGTCCGTCGATGGTGGGTCATGGGAACCCGCAGTACTACTCATCCAGCCCGGCGCGGGCTAGATGGGTCACTAAGGGAGGATATTCGAGAATGAGATTGTTTTTTGCTTTTGTTGCCATCATCACAACTGCGTTTGCGCAGGATTCCACGGAATTGAAGGCTCCCGCATGGGGGTGGATCGACCAGGCCCCGGCCTGGGAAGCGAGTGCGGTAACCTCGCGGCAAGCGCCGGAAGGCGCAATCCACGCCATTCCCGAGATCCGGGATGACGCATTCCAGTTCTTCACCACGGGCGACACCGGCCGCACCCTGGTGCTGACCCTCGCGAGCGAGGGCGCCACGGCCATGCGCGTCCATTTTGAGAATTTCCGGCTCCCCGAAGGGGCGCGTCTGTATGTCTACGGCCTCGATGCCCAGAACCAGGTGACGCGCATCGCTGGTCCCTATCGCGGCACAGGCCCGCTGTACTCGGGCGAGTTCTGGACCCGTTCGCTCCCCGGCGCGCGCGTTGCCGTCGAGTTGCAGATGAACGATGAACCCGCTACCCTGCCCTTCTCCATTCCCGAGATTGCCACCCAGGACAGTGTCGAGGAAATCGCCGAGGTGTTGGAACTCGGCCGGCCCGTCGAACGGCGCGTTTCCGTGTACCGCGGCATGGCCATCGAGCATGAAGTGGTGGACGGATTCGCCATCTGGCAGGGCGACATTCTGCTCGGCCCCGTCCAGGAACTGGAAGAATACCGCGGTGACAAAGGGCAACTGGACCGCTCCGCCGTCGGCGCCACCAACAAGTGGCCGAATGGCGTCATCCCTTACACCATCGATCCCACCATCCCGTCGCAATCGCGCATCACCGACGCCATTGCGCACTGGAACACGCAGTTGTCGGGCTCCATCAGCCTCGTCCCCCGAACCAACGAAAGCTACTATGTGACCTTCACACGAGCCTCCTCGGCAGGCACCTGCTCTTCCTACATTGGAAGGCTCGGCATGGCCGGGCAGCCGATCAATATCGGCGATTACTGCTCCACCGGCAACGTGATCCACGAGATCGGCCACAGCGTCGGGCTCTATCATGAGCACACCCGTAGCGACCGCGCCAGTTGGATCATCGTCAATACCGAAAACATCACCACCAGCGCGCTGTCCAACTTCTCCATCGCCAGCGGCGGCCAACTGGTCAACGGCTATGACTATGGCTCCATCATGCACTACAGTGCCTACGCCTTTTCCGCCAACGGCCAGCCGACCATCGTGACCATCAACCCGGCGGGCGCCAGCATCGGGCAGCGCAACGGGCTCTCGGCCGGTGACATCGGCGGCGTGCGCGTCATGTATCCTGCCACGTCGGCGCCGCCTCCGCCCACACCCACGAGCATCAACGTGACCATCTCCTCGAATCCCTCGGGGCAGACCCTGGTGGTCGACGGCGTTTCCGTTGTCGCTCCGGTCACGCGCACCTGGACAACCGGCACCGCGCACACCGTGTCGGCGCCGAACATCGCTTCCGGATCCACGACCCAAACGTTCCTCAACTGGAGCGATGGCGGCGCGCAAACGCACACCGTCACCGCGGGCACCACGAACACCACACTCACTGCGTACTACAGGACTCGGTACCTGGTGCGGGGCACCAGTTCGAACACCTCGCGCGGCTCGGTTTACGTGTATCCGCAGACCGCCGACAGCTACTACGACCTCGGCTCCAATGTCGCGCTCATGGCCACGGCGTTTGCCGGCAATTGCTTCACCGGCTGGTCGGGAACGCTTCCGTCCACGTCCACCATGCTGCAATTCTCCGTCACCAAGCCCTATGATGTGACCGCCGGCTTCCAGTCTGGCGCGGTCAGCGTGACACCTGTCATCCTGCTCTCCTCCAACCCGCAATCCAGCCAGGCCAGCGTCACCATCGCATCGGGTTGCAGTTGGAAGGCAGTCACCTACGTCCCGTGGATTACGCTGCAGACGCTGAGCGGAACCACTTCCGGCTTAGTCCAGTTCTCGGTGCAGAAGAACAACACAGGAGCCTCGCGCACGGGCATTATCTATGTCAACGGGCGGCCCATTTGGGTGGCCCAGTCGGCCAACTAACCTCCATCCGGCAACAAAAGCAACGGCGCTCCCGCGGCCCAACCAGGACGGAGGCGCAAAAAAGCCCCCAAGCCAAAACGGCGAGGGGGCTTTGCTTTGTTTCTGACAGATGTGCCGGCTTACCTGCCTGGCGCCGAAGCCGTTGTCACCACGGGAACAATTCCAGAATCCGCCAGCGGAGTCACCCACGCGCCGCGCCCATGCGTGAACGCAAACAGCCGGTACGGAGGCGTCGAGTTGATCCGCAGCGAGTTCACCGAAACGTTGGCGAACCCGGTATTTTCGCGATACCAGTTCACTCCCCCGTCGATCGACGTGAACACGCCCAGATCCGTCCCGACAAACACCTGGTTCGAATCCGCCGGATTCACCACCACCGAGCGCGCCGGAATCTGCGGCAGCGCCGTCAGCCCAGTGCCCATCACAGGGGTCCAGGTTTGGCCATGGTTGGTCGTCTTCAACACCGTGTTCGTCGTGAAGTTGGAAACAGTCGCGTACGCCACTTCCGTGTTGTTCGGATCCCAGGCGATCCACGAAATCGCACCAACGGCGATCGTCGAGCCGCCAGGCCAGTTTCCGGCCACCGGCGTCAGCGCCGCCGTGTTGTAGTGATAGCAGCCATCCGACATGCCCACCAACACGCGGTTGGCGTCCGCTGGATGCGCCGCAAACGCGGAAATCGAACCGAGGCCGCAAGTGCCGACCGCACCCGTCATCCGGCTGAACGTGGTCCCTTGGTTTTGTGATAACCAAATGTCGAATCCACCATACCAGATGTGGTTCTTATTACCCTGGTTCATCTCGAAAGGCGCGATGAACAGGAATCCCGATCCCGTAACGGTCCCCGAGACGTTAGTGAAGGTAGCCCCGCCATTCGTCGATCGCTGCAGCGACTTGCCTGTGTTCTCGAGGAACAGCACGTCGTTCCCGTCCGTGGCGTCAGCCTTTGTGTCGAGCGCGGTGTATCCGCCATCGCCGCCCGCCAGCACGCTCCAGTTCAGGCTGGGGCTTGTGCCGCGCATCGTCCCATTGTCCTGCAATCCACCGAAATACCGGTTGCCGTCCGGATACGCCGTGCCGTCATAGAACTGCGTCGTGACGTAGCCGTTGCTGCGGTCGGTCCACGCAACAGAGCCAGCTACCGGACTCCCGCAGAGCTGCGCCAAAGCCGTATTCACGGCCGCGCGTGCATCGTCCGTCCTCTGAAGACCGCCATCGTTGGCCACATACATGATCTTGTTCGACGATCCGTTGTAGCCAGGATGGAATACGATTGCATGTTGGTCCGCGTGGGCATACTGGGTATCCACGCCCTTGGTGAACCACCAGAAGCTTGCCGTGCCCCAATCCACGCCGCCGTTGTCGGAGCGCCACAGGTCGATGCCGCCCGCCCACACCTTGTTGGAATCCAGCGGATCCACGGCGATCACATTGTCATACCAGCCTTGATTCGAAAAGCTCGAAGTGCCGAACCCGCACTCGGTCAGCAGCGCGATCACCGGATTCGATAGCAGCAGTTGATTGATCTTCGCCGCCGTACTCGCAAACGCAACGTTTCCCTGCCGCTGCGTCGTGAACGAGCCCGGATTTCCGTTCGCCAGCGAGCGGTACACGCCGTGCAAGCCATACTGTCCCGGTCCGCCGCCGGCATTCCGCTGCGAGCTGAGCACATACACAATGCTCTCATTCGAAGGCGCGATGGCGATCGAACTCCGGCCCTGCCCTGACAAGCTCATCACACTCACAAACGACGACGTATCGCCGTCAAATCCGCGATAGATCGTTCCCTGTGAACTGGTCCGCCCGCAGGAAACAAACAGATAGCCGATGGCCCGCCGTTCCTGCATCGCCATGTCCGTGCAGCCTCCCACCGAGGACGCGTTCAGAACCTGCGTGAAACTGGCGCCTCCGTTCAACGACCGGTACAGACCCGCCCGCGTGGCCGCCCATACCCGCTGCGGGTTGCGCGGGCTCACCAGAACCTTCATCGTGTACAGGAAATCGGTGTTGTTTGTGGATGCCAGTTGATTCCAGGTCGCCCCGCCGTCCGTCGTCTTGAAGATACCCGCGCCGCGAATCGCATCCGCGTTGCCAAATCCTTCCCCGGTTCCCGCGTAGATTACGTTCGTGTTGCCCGGCTGGAACGCCAACGTCACAACCGCGAGGTTCGTCAGCGCCAGATCGGTGTTGGTCGACCATGTCAATCCGCCGTCCGTCGACTTCCAGACTCCGCCATCGACACCGCCCGCGTACAGCGTGTTCGGACTGTTGGGGTCAATGAGCAACGCCCGCGTCCGCCCCCCCTGGTTTGCCGGACCGAGGTTCGTCCAAGTTCCCAGTGCCGCGCCGGCCGCGGCGGGGCTTACAGCCAGGTTCGCGCTCGACGGAGCGATGGCCCTCGTGGCCGAAGAAATCGTCGGCATGCCCATGATCGTCCGCAACGCCGGCAAATATTGAGCGGTGTTCAGCGGGCGGTTCGTGGTAGGGTTTGCGCCGCGCGTAATCACCGGACCCGTGCGCGAAAGAGCATAGTACTCCATCGCTTCATCCGGTTGATCGAACGGCTTTCGTTCCCTCTCCTTGGCTGCCTTTTTCGTCAGCCTCTTCTGCTGGTCCGGCGTCAATTTCTTGAACGAGCGGGACGCAGAGTTAATGGTGGGCTTCTTCTTGTCCGCCGCCAGCGACACGCCAGCTACAGAAAAGAGCAATAGGTATGTGAACAATCGGCTACGATTCACAGGTGGTTCCCTCCTCCAGGGTGGTTCTGAATGTGTGTGCGA
>CALFYN010000056.1 GCA_937952345.1 uncultured Acidobacteriota bacterium | reverse complement strand
TTCTCCGACATCGTCACCAACCTCTACGATCCGAACACCGGCACCGCCACCGGCGCGCAACGCCAACCGTTCGCCAACAAGATCATCCCCGCCTCGCGCATCGATTCCATCAGCAGCCAGATTCTTGCTCTGGTGCCCGCGCCCACTTTCGCCGACCGCACCGCGCAGAACTTCTTCGCCTCCGCCCCATTGCGCATTGATCGCAAGAACTGGGACGCCAAGGTCAACTACAACGCCGGATCGAAGACCACCGTGTTTGGCCGCTACGCCATTTTCGACTATCAGACCTACGACCCCGCCGCCCTTGGCGAAGCCGGCGGACGCGGGGTGGCTTCCACTTTTCCGGGGCGCGATACCGGCACAGTGCATAGCCTGACCGTGGGAGCGACCCACGTCGTCAGCCCCAATATGCTGATTGATGGCCACTTCGGCTTCACCCAGCAGGGCCAATACGGCAACGATGAGTTTTACGGCAGGAACATCGGCCTGGATGTTCTGAAAATCCCCGGCACCAACGGACCCACGGAGCGCGAAAGCGGCTTTCCAGGTTTCCAGGTGAGCAACTACGAAGGGATGGGCGGCTATATTAACTCGAGCCCGCGCTTCCGCACCGACCGCCAGTTCCAGTATTCGGTCAACGCCAGTTGGACGCGCGGTGCGCACAACTTCCGCTGGGGCGCCGAGATCGCCCGCCAGCACATGAACCACTACCAACCGGCGGGCACCTACGGCCCTCGGGGCGGCTTTTCCTATGCGGGCGGCGTGACCGCACTCAACCCCGGGACCGCGCCCAATCAATTCAACTCGCTCGCTACGTTCCTTCTCGGGCTTCCCACTGCGTTTGGGAAGAGCATCCCGACCTCCGACTTCATGCGCACGCGGCTGTACAACATGGGCTTTTATTTCCGTGACCGCTGGCAGGCCAGCCGCCGTCTCACCCTCAATCTGGGGCTGCGCTGGGAATACTACCCGATGGTTACGCGCGACAACCGCGGCGTCGAGCGCTATGACTGGACCACCAACCAGATGCTGATCGGCGGCGTGGGGCCAACGCCCAGAGATGTCGGTGTCGTGCTCTCAAAGAAGCTGTTTGCGCCACGGCTCGGAATCTCCTACCGCGCCACCAGCAAGCTGGTGATGCGCCTCGGCTATGGCATCAGCATCGATCCCTTCCCGCTGGCGATTCCCCTGCGCAGCTCTTATCCCACGGTGATCGAGCAATCCGTGCCTGCGCCGAACACATTCTCCCCCGCCGGACGCCACGCTAACGGCATCCCGCTGCCGCAACTGCCGGACATCAGCCCTGGAGTCATCCCGCTGCCCACGTCCGTCACCACGCTCACCGTGCCCCAGGATTTCAACCGCGGCTACGTCCAATCGTTCAACTTCACGCTCCAGCATGAGCTCGCGTGGGGCTTCGTGGGCCAGGCCGGATATGTGGGCTCACGCAGTATTCGGCTGACGAATCGCCGCGATCTGAACGCCGCACCTCCGGGCACCGGGGCCGCTGGCCGCCCCTATTTTGCGCAGTTCCGCCGCAACGTGGCCACCACGTTGCACGAGCCCGCCTACACATCCACCTACGATTCGCTGCAGGCTCAACTCGACCGGCGCTTCGCCGGCGGATACAGCATCGGCGTTGCGTATACGTTCAGCAAATCCATCGGGTTCGGTGAGAACAACGACACCGGCCTCTTCTTCAACTACCCGGAAGCTCTCACACGGAACCGCTCGCTGCTCGGCTTTGACCGCCCCCACAACCTGCGTATCAGCAGCGTCGCCGAACTCCCCTTCGGGCGCGGCAAGAGATGGGCGCAATCCGGAGCCGCCGCCGCCATCGCCGGTGGCTGGCAGATCAACGGCATCTTCAGCTCGTATAGCGGCTCGCCATTCACCGTCACCTCGTCCGGCACTTCGCTGAACGCGCCCGGCAATAGCCAGGTGGCCGATCTGGCGAAGGACGGCGTCGCTATCCTCGGTGGCACAGGCCCAGGCAATCCTTACTTTGATCCCTTCGCTTTCCGTCCCGTCACCGCCGTGCGTTTCGGCAACGCCGGGCTGAACATCCTGCGCGGACCGGGCGTCGTCAACCTCGACCTGGGCATCTTCCGCAACTTCGCCATCAAGGAGCGTTACAGCCTGCAGTTCCGCGCCGAATCGTTCAATGCCACGAACACCCCGCATTTCA
>CALFYN010000055.1 GCA_937952345.1 uncultured Acidobacteriota bacterium | reverse complement strand
CCGGACGTTATTTGTGCCACGGCTGGGGCTGGGGGCGGTGGAAGACGAGTGGATCGAAAGACTGCGCAAAGAGCTTCCCGATGGTTACAAAGCCGTGCCGGTGGATGCGCGGTTGTTGTTGCTGGTGAACGGCGGCGTGCACTGCGTGATGGCGTTCGGGCGCGATGGATCCGTGCTGTAGGTAACGCTTGCCGGCGGCGTACGTCGGTAGTATTGAGAAAGAAGATGCAAGCAATCGCGTGGGTTCTGTTCGCCGGTGCGTTGATGGCGCAGCCGCGTCCGCAGGGGCCTCCACCGGACCGCGGGCGCGGGAGTGGACGGCCTACGCGGGAGGCGGTGGCGGATCCGAATCAGAAGCCGGGGCGTGTGGAAGGGCGCGTGGTGCATGCGAAGACGGGCGAGCCGTTGCGCAAGGCCAGCGTGACGTTGAATGTTTATGGGCCGCGGGGCGGCACGGCGCGATCGATCACTACGGAGGCGGACGGGCGATTCGCGTTTGAGACGGTGACTCCGGGTACATATCAACTGGCGGCCGAGCGGACCGGGTATCTGCGGCAATCGTACACGCCGCCGGGCCGAAGCCGGGGGAGTTCGTCCGTGAGCGTGGCTTCCGGGCAAAGCCTGACGGGCCTGGAAATCAAGCTGATGCCGCATGCGGTGGTGGCGGGCAAAGTGCTGGATGCGGATGGCGAGCCGATGCAAGGCGCAGTGGTTTCGGTGATGCGGGTGAATTCGCTGGGAGGGAGAATGCGCGCGGCGCCGGTAGAGAGCGAAGTGTCGAATGACCTGGGCGAGTTTCGCGTTTACCGGCTGCCTGCGGGGCGCTATTATCTGACGGCATCGCGCAGCCGGCGCATGGGGCCGGAGGAGCGCGGCAGCGGCGGACAGCGCGAATCGTATGTGACGACGTATTATCCGGGATCGACGGACCTGGCGGGAGCGACGGTGCTGCAACTGGCAGCCGGGCAGGAAGTGAATGGCGTCACCATTCAACTGCGGCGGAGTCCGGTGTTCACGGTGCGCGGGAAGGTGGTGAACATGCCGGCGAACTCGCGGCCACAATCGCTGCGCGTGTTTCTGCGGCCGGGGGAACGCGATGCCGTGCAGATGATGAGTCCGGGGGGCAGCGGCGGTGTCTCTTCCGATGGCGCATTTCAGATTGACGGAGTGCAGCCGGGCCATTACCTGCTGGCGGCGTTGCTCACGGAGCGCGAGCCGGTGACTTTGGGGAGCTTGCAGTTGACGGTGGGCACCAGCAACGTGGATGACATCACGTTTCCGCTGAGCGAACCGGTGACGGTGATGGGCTCGGTGCGCATGGAGAACGGCGATCCGGCGACGAACGCGGCTTCGGCGCGGGTGCAACTGGCGCTGACGAATCCGATGTTCGGCGGGCGCAAGGACGCGGCGCTGAAGGATGGAGCATTTCGCATGGAGCGTGTTTCGCGCGATTCGGCGTACGTGGTGATGAGCGGACTGCCGAGCGGGCTGTGGGTACGTTCGGTGAAGATGGGAAGCCAGGAACTGCCGGGCGGGCTGGTGGATCTGGCAACTGGCGGGTCTCTGGTGCCGCTGGAGATCATTCTCAGCGACAAAGTGGGTGCGGTGGAAGGCACGGCGAGTGCGGATGGCCAGCCGGCGGCGGGCGGATTGATTTCGCTGGTCCCCGAGCCTTACCCGGTGGGACGCGCGGACCTGGTGCGGGTGGCGAACATCGGTGATAGCGGAGCCTTCCGGTTGGATGGAGTGCCTCCGGGCGACTACCGCGTGTTTGCCTGGGAGGAAGAGTCCCGCGATTCCTTTGGCGATCCGGAGCTGCTGAAGAAGTTCGAAGGGGCTTCCGTGAAAGTGAGCGTGAAGGAGAACGCGACGGAGCGGGCGGAGTTGAAAGTGGTGCGGCCCGATCAGCCCTGAAGAGAGCCGCGCAGCGCGGAGTGCGTGCGGAAGAGAATGGACTTCACGGCGGATACGGAACAATCGAGGCGGCGGGCGATCTCGCGGTATTCGCAGCCTTCGTATTTGTGCAGAATCACGGCTGCTTTCTGACGTTCGGGCAGGGCGTTAATGATGCGTTCGGCGCGGGCCTGGCGCTCCTGTTCCAGCAGCAGCTTTTCGGGGGTAGGCGTGTAATCGGCGGTCCAGCGGTGGAGCGCTTTGGGGGAGAGCGCACTGATGTCCTGGTGGAGGCGGCGCTGGCGTTTGATCCACTTGCGGGCGTGATTGGCGGCGATGCAATAGAGCCACGTGGTGAATTCGGCGGCGGGTTCGTAGGAGTGGCGGGCGAGGTAGACGCGCAGGAAGACCTCCTGGGCGAGTTCCTGGGCGACGGCCTGATCGACAACCATGCGCGCGATGAACTGCACCAGCTTGCGCTCGTGCCGGGCCATGAGGACGGACATCTCCTCATCGGCGCCATCTTTCAGGCGGAGCATGCTTCGAATGTCATCGGAGAAAGAGACCCCAACGAATTGCATATTGCCTATGATGATGGAACGCGGGGCGCGGGTCACGCAATGGCGCGGGTTCTTAACAATTCTTTACACTGCGCGCCGCAACATCGCGGGAATCACGGATTGAAGCGATAACCGGAGCCCCGCACCGTGAGGATATGCTTCGGGTATTGCGGGTTCTCTTCGATTTTCTGGCGCAGCCAGGCGACGTGGACATCGACCGTGCGAGTGGAGATATCGGCCTGATACTCCCAAACGTCCTTGAGGATTTCCTCGCGGGTGAGCACCTTGCCGCGATGATCGATGAGGTAGCGCAGCAGTTGCATTTCCTTGCCTGCGAGGCTGATGGGCGTGCCGTCCTTGAGCACTTCGGCTTTGTCGAAGTCGGCGGAGATGATGCCGAATTGAAAGCGCACGACGGGGGTGAGGTTTTCCTTGTGGACGCGGCGGAGCAGCGCCTCGACGCGGGCCAGCAATTCGGATGGGTCGAAGGGTTTGGTGAGGTAATCGTCGGCGCCGAGCTTGAGGCCGACGACGCGGTCGATGACTTGCGTCTTGGCGGTGAGCATGAGCACGGCTACGTCGGAGCCTTCCTGGCGGAGTTCGCGGCAGACTTCGAAGCCATTCTTGCCGGGGAGCATGACATCGAGGAGGATGAGATCGAAGGATCCGGCTTTAGCTTTGGCGAGTCCGGTGGGGCCGTTGGTGGCGGTTTCGACGGTGTAGCCCTCCGATTCGAGCAGGTCGGAAAGGGTGAGCAGAAGGCCCGGCTCGTCTTCAACTAACAGGATGCGCGAATTCATCTCTTTGCTCCACGGGTACAGTTGGGATGCGCAGCAGAAACTCCGTACCCTGGCCGGGTTCGGAATGAACGGTGACGGAGCCTTTGTGCGCGTCAATGATTCTCTTGACAAGATTGAGGCCGAGGCCGGTGCCATGGATCTGATCGTCGACGGCGCGGCGGCCGCGGAAGAAGGGATCGAAGATCTGGTTGCGCTCTTCGGCGGGGATGCCGGGGCCGCGGTCGGCGACCTTGATCTCGACAACGGAATCGTCGGGGCTGGTGACGGTGATGCCGATCCAGCCGCCTTCACAGCCGTACTTGGCGGCGTTGGTGAGCAGATTCTGGATAGCGTGCTTGAGCGCGTTGGAATCGGCGAGCACGGGGGGCAGGTTG
>CALFYN010000054.1 GCA_937952345.1 uncultured Acidobacteriota bacterium | reverse complement strand
GGCGTGGCGCTGTTGCTCTTCGGGATTGGGTTGGAGTTTTCGTGGCAGCGGTTGGCGACATTGGGGAAACGAAGCGTAGCGGCCGGGGCTCTGCAGATTTCCATCACGCTTGCCACCGGAGCAGCGGTAGGACACCTGCTTCGCCTGAACACCGCGGGCTGCATTGTTTTGGGCGGGATCTTTGCACTCAGCAGCACGGCGGTTGTGATTCGTGTCCTGGCGGACCGCAGTGAGGTTGACTCGCGGCACGGACGGATGGCGATCGCCATTCTATTGCTGCAGGACTTGGCTCTGATTCCACTGCTGGTACTGCAAACGGTGTTCTCACAGGGTCTCTCCGGTTTCGAAGGGATGCTGCAACTGGCGGTGCAACTGGGGAAAGGGACCGTGCTGGTTGCCGTTTTCTACGTCGTCATCCGGTTATTTCTGCTTCGTGCGTTTCGCGGGAAGGATACCTATGCGGAACGAGATGTCCCCATTATCCTGTCTGTCCTGGTTTGCATGGGTTGTGCGTGGGCGAGTCATTTGGCGGGCCTATCGCCGGTGCTAGGCGCTTTCGTTGCGGGAATGCTGCTTGCGGATCAGCCCGTGGCGGAACAGATCCGGGCAAACGTAATTCCGTTACAAGCGGTGTTTCTGACCTTGTTTTTCGCTTCTATCGGAATGTTGGCGGGGATTCCCGATCCGGCCACTTTGTTGAGGGGAACGCTGCTGGCGGCACTTGTGATCACGGCCAAAGGGGCCATCGCGGGGTTTGCCATACGCATGAGCGGAGGAACGAACCGGGTGGCAGTCCTGGGAGGTCTTGCCGTTGCCCAGATTGGAGAGTTTTCGTTTGTGCTTGCGCAGGATGCGTTGCGGCGCAATTTGTTGCCTGAACCATGGTTTGACCCAATCGTATTGGCCTCGGTGCTGACGCTGCTGGCAACGCCTTACCTGTTCCCGTTCAGCAACTGGATAGCGAATCAGTCTGCATGGTTGCGTTTGCCGGCTGCGGAACAAGCGTTCAGTCCAACGGTGGAGACGCCGGATGTTGTGGTGGTCGGCTACGGACCCGCCGGCGAGGCGGTCACTTGCGCGTTACTGCAACAAGGCTGGCGCGTCACCGTTGTGGAAGCGAACCCCGATCTGGCGTCAGCTGCGGGGATCGAGTCCGTGGTGGTGGGGGACGCGACAACGCCGGAGATTCTCGTTCATGCGGGAATCCGGGAAGTGAAGGGATTGATCCTAACGGTGCCCGATCCTCGGGTCGTACGGATGGTGACGAATCTGGCGCAGACTCTCGCGCCACAGGCAACGGTGATTGTCAGAGCGCGGTATCACCGCTTTCTGGATGCCCTTAGGGAAGCCGGGGCGACAGCGATTGTGGACGAGGAGACGCTGGTGGGACAGGAACTGGCTCGGCGGAGTCTGGAGTTTCTCGGGGGGAAGGGTGGCTCATTCGAAGGTCCAGTCAACGAAGGACAACGGCCTGCCTCAGTGTAGTTCTCTGAGTTTTCCTTTGAGATGGTTGGATGGCGTGAAACCTTGGTTGTCCTTGCGGCTCGAGTCGCCACCTGCCGCCAGAACCGCTTTCCACATCCGTTCGTTACCGCGTGAGGCAGCCTGATGAACGGCGGTCCAGCCGCGCCGGTCGGGGATGTTCGGATCAGCCCCTTTTTCGAGCATCCAAAGGGCCTGTTGCAACTGACCCCAGCGAATCAATTCGTTGAGAATGGGGCGGTCTTGTTCGAAGCGGTGATTCAGATCAGCGCCGTGGCGCAGTGCGGCTTCTGCGAATTCCAAGGACTTCCGCCAGGTTGCCGATGGGAGGGCTTGGGTGGCGTCTGCACCTCGATCCAGCAGCAGTTCGAACATCTCCAGGTGGCCGCTGTTAGCTGCAAAATAGGTCACGTTCAGTTGGTGGCTCCAGCCCTTGGTGAGGGCGTTCGGATCCGCGCCTGCGTCAAGCAAGGCAGCGGCGATCTTCCGTAGGTTTTCCCGGCACTCCATACGGGAAGCGGCACAACACTGTAGTGCGGTGATGCCCCCCTCGTCGCGACTTGCAACCAATGCGGGGTCCGATTGGATCGCCGCTTTTGCGCGCTTGACGTCTCCCAAGGCACATGTGACGTAGAAATTGACCGATGCGCCTCCATTCCGCAAGCGCATCACGAAGGGTTCGATGCCGGTGAATGCAGCGATCAGCAGCGCGCGCGCCGGGGGCCATGCCGCGGTGAGTTCCGGATCTGCGCCATTGGCTAGCAACCAATCGAGACAATCCAGTCGAGCTTGTGGGGGGACGCATTTGCCTTCCGCGTGAGGTTCCTCCTGCAACAAGGCGTGCAACGCACGGTACCCCCGCCACATGGCATTGAGGTCGGCGCCATGTTTGCGGAGTTCCGCAAGTGCCTGTTTCCAACCGAGTCGTCCGGCTTCAACCACCGGCCTGGGACTCCTGGCGGAACTCGGCCGCGCCGCAAGATATTCTCGAACCGCAGCTAATTCCCCGTTACGCAATCTGGCGATGAGCTGATCTGGCATCGCATTCCTATATTAAAGATCATGCCACGGCCGACATCGCTGTCGATACTCGCGACAGAAGCTATGTGGGTCCAGATCCCCGGCTGCCTTCGGTATAATCACGCATATGGCAGTACTAGTGGCACTGGGCGCGGGTTCTCAGTTGGATCCGGAACGGCTGCTGGCCAAGCAAGGCAGGCTTTTCGCGAATCTGCGTTCGCTGGGGCAGGTGATGATCGCCTACTCTGGGGGTACGGATTCGGCGTATCTGGCTTGGGCGGCGCAGCAGGCGCTGGGTTCGGCGTGCGTGGCGATTACGGCGGATTCGGCATCGATTCCGGAGTCGCATAAACGCGATGCCGAGGCCTTCGCGGCGCAGTTCGGGATCCGCCACGAGTACATCCCGACGTTCGAGTTCGAAAATCCGGATTACGCCCAAAACGCGCCGGATCGCTGCTTCCACTGCAAGGACGAATTGTTCAAACGAATGGAAGAGGTGGGACGCGGGCGGGGAATCGAGCACATCATTTACGGTGTGAACTTGGACGATCTGGGGGACTACCGCCCCGGGCAGAGCGCCGCCAAACGGCACCAGGTGAAGGCGCCGCTGGTAGAAGCGGAATTGACGAAGGCGGAAATTCGAGAACTGTCACGGATGGCTGGGTTGCCGACTTGGGATCGTCCGGCGTCGGCATGCTTGTCATCTCGGATTCCTTATGGGACGCCGGTGACGATTCAAGTGGTCAAGACGGTGGAGAAGGGCGAGGAAGAATTGAAGGCCCTTGGGTTCCGCCAGTTCCGGGTCCGTTTTCACGAGAAACTGGTGCGAATTGAAATCGCCCGCGAAGAAATGGAAAAGGCGCTGTCGCTCGACATGGCCGGGAAGATGCTGGCCATCTTCAAGCCACTGGGGTTCCACTATGTGACGCTGGATCTGGAAGGATACCGGCAGGGTTCGATGAACGAAGTCCTTGGCCTGCCGAAATCGTGAACGGATGGCCGGCACTTTGCGTTTTTCTTGATGAATGCTTACCGCTCCTATTGATCAACTGGTGGATGCCCTGCCTTCGCAGGGACTAACCGTACAGGCGCTCAAGGCGCTCGACTACATTGCACCCGGACAGTGGGTGAATATCAACCGCTTCGACAACATGATCCGTGTGGTGACGGGCAACGGAGATGAAGAGTACGTACGGGCCGTGCGGCAACGGGCACTGGCAATGTACTCCGATGAGACTCGGGGTTATCAGCGTGCCGTTTGGATCTATCAGATGGTGGATGCCACGGATTCCAAGCTGGGCATGGCGGCGCTGGCCAACAAAGCCGGGGAACTGCTAAGTATCCTATCGTTTCTGAGTGCGATCACTCCCAAAGCCGATACGACCCAATCCGTTGATCTGGCCATGAAGATCATTGCCGAACTGATGGCGTTCAAATACTTGAATACAACCACGCCGGGCGATGGTGTGATGGATTTCGCCAACGGGCTGATGGCCTATCAGAAAGAGAATCTGATTCGCGTTGCGGCGCTGCTGACGTTCGACGGACTCATCCCGCTGGGGCCGGATTTCGCGCGTAAGCTGATGAACACGGCTCAGGGGCTGCGGATGTCGGATCTTGAGAGCAATGCGACCTATCAGCGGTTGCGGGGGATGATTCCCGGTGGAGTGTCGCCGCTGTCGTTTGTTTCTGGAGGAGTGAGCGCACTGAGCAGCCACATGGGTGGATTCACCAATCGCTATGGCTTGTCGGCGTCACGGGTGATTCCACAATTGCGTGGCATCATCGAATTCGCCGATGACAAGCTTGATTATGTGGCCGGATTCCTTGACATGAGCACGAACTATATGGAGCACACGGGTATCCAGGCAGTTGCTCGGGTGCTGATTGCTCGGGCGGCGCAGCAGACCTAAGGCGATGCACTTCGGCGAAGCCGTCCGCTTCAGCATGCAGGCTCTGGCGGCGAATCGTGTGCGCACGATGCTCACGGCATTGGGGTTGCTGATTGGCAATATGTCGGTGATTCTGGTGGTGACGATTTCGCTCACCAGCCGCGAGTACATTCTCGAACAGATCAGCGGAGTGGGGAGCAATCTGATCACGGCTTACTTTGATGCGGGGAATCGCGAAGCAAGCGCGGTGACTGGCGACTATGTGAAGTTGGCCGATGTGGAGGCGGTCAAGGCGCAATTGGGGGATCGCGTGCGAGCGGCCACGGGCGTGATGTCTGACTTTTCCAGCATCGTAATGGACGGCCGGTTGCGCGATATCAAAATCATCGGATCCGATGACCAATATGCGCGTGTCCGGAATCTAGTGATTGTGGCTGGACGGCACATGGATGCGTCGGATGTAGCGTTGCGGCAGCGGGTGGCGCTACTGACCGATTACCTGGCACGCGGGTTATATGGATCGCAGTCCGCGGCAATCGGGCAGACACTGAAGTTGTACGGCCTGCAGTTCACGGTGGTGGGGACGTTCAAAGAGAAGACCGATACGTTCGGTTTGAGCGAGTTGTCGCGTGAGTCGATTCTGATTCCGGTGACGGTGTTGCGGTATTTCGTGCCGTATGAACGGATCGATCCGATGTACGTTCAGGCGCAACGGTTGGAAGATGTGGAGCCTTTGACACGGCAGGTACGGACGATACTGGAGAGCCGCCATCGCGAAGGGGCGAACTACTTTGTGGGGAATCTGACGGGGATTCTCGATGCGGCGAAGAATATTTCGATTGTGTTGACGATCGTGCTGATCCTGATTGCGGCGATTGCGCTGGTGATCAGCGGGATCGGGATCATGAACATCATGCTGGTGACGGTGACAGAGCGGACCCGGGAGATCGGAGTGCGGCTGGCGGTGGGAGCCCGGCGCCGCGACATTCTGATGCAGTTCCTGTTGGAGGCGGTGTTGATCAGCTTAGGCGGGGGATTGATTGGGGTTTTGCTGGGGGTGGCTGTGCCTTTGAGTTTGCCGCTGTTTGTGGATTTCGTCGCGATTCAGGTGTCGACGGCCTCGATTGTGGTGGCCTTTGGGGTATCGTTCGCGGTGGGGTTGATATTCGGCTTGCTTCCGGCGAATCGAGCCTCGCGGCTCAATCCGACGGAAGCGTTGCGGTACGAATAGCTAAACCGATTTGATAGGTAATTCGCGGACGCGCTTGCCGGTGGCGGCGAAGACCGCATTGGCGATGGCTGGTGGAATGGGCGGGACACCCGGTTCACCAACGCCCGCGGGCAGTTCCCGGCTTGGGACGACGTGCACCTGCGTTTCAATGGGTGCTTCATGAATCCGGGCCACCCGGTAGTCGTGATAGTTCGACTGCACGATCTTGCCGTCTCGTGCCGTGATCTCACCAAGCAGAGCGATGCTGGTGCCGAATACGGATGCGCCTTCGAATTGTGATTTGACGCGGTCGGGGTGGATCGTTGTGCCGGCATCGACGGCGTAGGTGACGCGCGGAATGCGGATCTTGCCGTTTTCCACTTCCACCTCCACAACCGCGGCAATGTAGCTGAGGAAGCTGCGGTGCGCGGCGATGCCGAGGTTTTTCTTCTTGCCCCAGCCGGCCTTCTCGGCGGCGAGTTGGATGACGCG
>CALFYN010000053.1 GCA_937952345.1 uncultured Acidobacteriota bacterium | reverse complement strand
GCTCACCCGCAATCGGCGGCAGATCCGTCGGATAGGGGCGCACAAACAACTGCAGCGGAGTCCCCACGCAAACGATCGTCGCCGCATCCGGCGCCAGCAGCGGCCCCCACACCTCTCGCAGTACGCGGTCCTGGCCCGGCACCGGCGCGGCGGCGAAGAACTGCAGATAGATCCAAGCCCCGGCCGCGGCCACCAGCAGCCCCGCCAGGAACGCCGCCAACACGATACGCCGCGGCTGTACGGAAACACCCGCCGCCGGCAAGCTCTCCTGCGATACAAATCGCGGCCGGTAGCTTCCCTTCGGCAACTCGATCCGCATCGCGGCCCCGGCCAGCTCCGATGCATATAATTCGTCCAGCTTCCGCCGCAACGCGTGCGCCCGGTTGCGCACCGATGCATCATCCACCGGGTTGAACCCGGTCCTCCTGCCCAGCACGTCCTGCCCGATCTGGCATTCCGAAATCTCCGCCCCGCGCCCGGCCATCTCCAGTTCGCAGATGTACTTCAGAAACCCCCGCAACTGCTCGGAGCGCGCAAATGTGTGGCTCGACAGAGCCTGTGCCAGCGCCTGCGCACGGCCATCGGCGGACTCACTCACCGGATTCGGAACAGGCGTCGTCGCCATGAGGGAACATCTTGATTCTATGCACGTTTGGCCACGTCCGCAAACGTTTACCAAACGTCATCCACACTTCCCAACACCGCTCAGGCCCCTTAGCCTGATCAGTATCGTGATCCTTCCCGCACTGATTCCCCTTCTGGCAGCCGTGGCCGCTGCCGCCAACTACGACGTGGTGGTCATGGGCTCCACCCCTTCCGGCGTGGCCGCCGCCGTCAACGCAGGCCGCGAGGGAATGCGCGTCGCCCTGGTCGAGGAGACCGTCCACGTCGGAGGACTCACCTCCGGCGGCCTGTCGAATACCGACTTCCGCGACTTTGAATCCGTCGGCGGCACCTTCCTCGAATTCATGCGCCGTGTGGAGTCGACCTACGCCAAACGCCACGGCGCAAACTCCCAGCAAGTCAAGGACTCCGTCCTCGGCGGCTACTATGAGCCCTCCGTCGCCCGCGCCGTCTTCGAAGAGATGCTCGGCGAAGCCAAGGTCCAGATCTTCCGCTTCCACCGCCTCGAGTCCGTGACAAAGCAAGGCCGCCGCCTCACCGCGGCCCGATTCCGGGATCTGAAGGCCGGCGCATCGCACGAGTTCCAGGCCAAGGTCTTCATCGACGCCACCTATGAAGGCGATCTGATGGCCAAGGCCGGAGTCCCCTACCACCTCGGCTGCGAAGCCAAATCGAAGTACAACGAACCTCTCGCCCTCGATGAAGAGAACCACTGGGTGCAGACCTACAACTTCCGCGTCTGCCTCACCCGCGATCCGGCCAACAGCCTCGGCCTGCCCAAACCCGCCGGGTACAAGCGCGAGGATTTCGCCATCCTCGCCGAG
This sequence comes from uncultured Acidobacteriota bacterium, assembly GCA_937952345.1. Taxonomy (GTDB): domain Bacteria; phylum Acidobacteriota; class Terriglobia; order Bryobacterales; family Bryobacteraceae; genus CADEFT01. Next base: position 4,648 of record CALFYN010000053.1, on the reverse strand, counting down.
CAATTCCGCACGCAAACCGTCGTCAGTTGGGGCAACCCCGACCCCAAACCCGTCCTCAAGGTCCGCCCTATCCCCAACCAAAAAGCCGACTTCAACGACATGCCCACCGCCTTCAGCCTCGCCGTCGAAAACATCAACCATCCCTGGGTGGAAGGCGACGCCCGCGTGCGCCAGGGCATCTTCGATCAATATAAGAAGCACTCCCTCGGGCTGTTCTATTTCCTCGCCAACGACGAAGCGGTCCCGGCGGAAGTGCGCGCCCAGATGAAGCAATGGGGCATTCCCAAGGATGAATACAAAGACTCCGAACACTGGAGCCCCGCCCTCTACGTGCGCGAAGGCCGGCGCATGATCGGCGATTACATCTTCACCCAGAAGGAGGCCGAACCCACCGCCGGGAGCCTGCGCAGCCCCATCCAACTCGACAGCGTGGCCATCGGCCACTATTCCCTCAATTGCCACGGCGTCTACAGCCCGCGTCCCGGCGTCACCATCGGCCACTTCGGCGGCAACGTCAGTCCCTATCAGATCCCCTACCGCGTGCTGCTACCCCCGAATGTCGACGGTCTCCTGGTGCCCGTCGCCGTCTCGGCGAGCCACGTCGGCTACAGCACCATCCGCATGGAGCCCACCTGGACCGCCCTCGGCCAAGCCGCCGGACTCGCCGCCGCCATGGCCATTCGCGGCAAACAGGAACCACGCGCCATTCCGGTGACCGCCTTGCAGGATCGCCTCCATGCCCTCGGCGCGATGACCGTCTACATCCCTGACCTCGGCCCCGAACGCCAGGTTCCCCGCCCCTCCTGGGACAAGCCCGGCTCCTTCACCGTGCGCCGTCTGGACGAGCCGGCCAAATCTTCTCTCTTCCGCGCTGCGCAATACTTCGGCACCCGCGGATATTTCCATTCCCTGTCGCGGCCCGATCGCAGCACGGCCTGGCGGCGCAAAACGGCCACCGGACAGTGGTCGGAAGCGCGCATGGATCTGGCCATCGAGCCCGCCAAACTGATGGACCCGGCGCTTGCCACCGAGTGGCTGCGCAAAGCCGGTGTCACCGATGAAACCGTTCTCCGCCCCACCGCGAAGATCACGCGCGGCGAGTTTCTCGAGCGCCTTTACAAAGCAGTGCACCAATAGGAACCCCACTATGTTTCGCAACGTCATCGTAGTACTTTGCATCGCGGCCACGCAGCTTGCCGCGCAGGATCCCCGCGGCGCCATCGCCGGTACGGTCACCGATAGCCAGGCGGCGGTCATCGCCGGCGCCTCGGTCGTCGTCACCAATGAAGACACGAACCTCGCCGTTCGCCTCAGCACCAATGAGCGCGGCTATTTCGAGGCAGCCCTCCTCAATGCCGGCGCCTATTCCATCGCCGTCGAAAGCAGCGGCTTTAAGAAAGCCGTGCGCAGTGGGCTACAGTTGAGCGTCGCCGGCCGCATCGACCTCACGCTGCAACTCGAAGTCGGGCAGGTGTCGGAATCCGTGGAAGTGCGCGCTGAAGCGCCGCTGCTCGATACGTCCACGGCCTCCGGCGGGCGCGTCATCGACAACCGCCAGGTCACTGAGCTTCCCTTCACCAACATGAATCCGTTCGCCCTCACCGCGCTCGCTCCCGGCATGCAATGGACCGGCGCGCCGCAATCGCAGCGCCCCTTTGACAGCGCCGGCACAGCCGCGTTCAACACCATGGGCGGCGTCGGCCAGAATGAGTATTCCATTGACGGCGCACCCTCCAACGGCTCTGCACGGCGCGTCGGATTCGTGCCGCCGTCGGAATCCGTCGGCGAGTTCAAGGTGGAAACCACACCCTTCGACGCGTCCTACGGGTTTTCGAGCGGCGCCGTGGTCAACGTCATGACCAAGGCGGGCACGAATCAATATCACGGATCTTTGTTCAATCAGCACTGGCAACAGCGCTGGAACGCCACGCCGCACTTCACGCGCCTGGCTTGGGAGAACAACGTCCGCTCCGGGAGAATCTCTCCCGACAGCCAGAAGCAGGAACCCGGCCGCCAGAACAACTTCGGCGTCTCCGTGGGCGGCCCGGTGAGTATCCCGAAGCTCTTCCAGGGCCGCGACAAGCTCTTCTTCTTCGCCACATACAACGGCATTTATCAGAATATGACGGAAATCGGCAACGACATTAAAAATAACACCGTGCCGAACGCGGGCTGGAGAAACGGCGATTTCTCCGATCTGCTGGCCGTCGACGCCACCCGCTTCACCGTGTACGATCCGCGCTCAGCGCGGCGCGACGGGGCGCGAGTGGTGCGCACGCCCTTCCCCGGCAACCGCGGCGTCCCCGTCCTCAACCCCGCCTACGATTTCTACGCCGGCCTCATGCCCGCGCCCAACAATGTTCCCGGCCTGGTGAGCGCCGAAGGATTCAACAACTACCTCGCCGCCAACACCGCCAACATCTCCCGCTTTCATTCCCTCATCAACCGCATCGACTACAACGCCGCCGAACGCCACCGCATTTTCGGGCGATGGTATTGGAACGGACGCACCGCCGACACGCGCGACTGGCTCTACGAAACCCGCAAGGGCCTCGCCACCGTCGACCTGGAACGCCGCAACCTCGGCGTCGGCGCCAATTACAACTGGACCATCTCGGCCAACACCATCCTCGACGCCGGCGTCAACTGGACACGCTTCCTTGAAGGCAATCTCACCCCCGGCCTCAATCAGTTGAGCCCCGGCCAGGCCGGCCTCCCCGCCTATCTCGACGCCAAGGCCGGCAGCCTCACCACGCTCCCCACCATGGAATGGTCCAATATCACCGATATCGGACGCGCATTCGGGCAATTCACAACCAATGCCCAGACCGGCGAGGGAAAAATCGCCCTCACGCGGGTCTTCAGCGCCCACACCCTGCGCGTGGGCTTCACGGAGCGCGTCTTCCGCTTCGCCTCGGCCGGCGCGGGATTCAGTTCCGGCCGGTTCATCTTCAATAACCTGTACACGCGCGCCGCCGACAACACCAACACCGCCTCCAGCCACGCCCTCGATTGGGCCGCCTTCCGCATGGGCGTGCCCTCCACCATCACCATTGACACCAACGATGACGGTTACTGGTCTTCGCATTTCCGCACGCTCTGGTTCCAGGACGATTGGCGCGTCACCTCGAAGCTGCGGCTCGGCCTCGGCCTGCGCTATGAGCGCGAAAGCAGCATCCGCGAGCGCTTCCACCGCGGCCTCGCCGGCGGGTTCGCCTTCGGCGCCGATCTTCCGTTTACCTCCGCCGCCACCGCCGCCTACGGCCGCAATCCACTCCCCGAATTGCCCGCCGCGCAATTCCGTCCCGTGGGCGGCTCCGTCTACCTCGCCCAGAACGGCGGCAGCTACACCAACGGCACGCACAACTTCCTGCCGCGCATCGGCGGCGTCTATCAGCTCAACGAAAAAACCGTGTTGCGCTCCGGCTTCGGGCTGTACGCCGATACATTCAACGTGAACAACGACCGCGCCAACCAGTACGGCTACTCCCAACCCACCAACACGATTGTCAGCCCCGACAACGGACTCACCTTCTGCTGCGGCGCGGGCGCGGCGGCCAACCTCAACGCCACTTCCAACCCCATGGCCAACCCCTTCCCCCAGCGCGGGGACGGAACCCGCTTCGATCAGCCCTACGCCGATCGCCTCGGACTGCTCGCCGCCGCCGGGCGCGGCTATTCGTTCAATCCGCTCAATTACCGCCCCGCCATCCAGCAGCGCTGGCGCGTCAGCCTGCAGCGCGAGATCACACGCGACATGGTCATCGAGGTTTCCTACAACGGTGCGCGCAGCAAGGTGCCGCTCTCACAGCCCGTGAACGTTCTGCCCCAGCAGTATTGGGAAACCGGCATGGTCCGTAACCAGGCCCTCGATAACGAACTCAACCGCAACGTCCCGAATCCCTTCTACATCGGCAATCTCCAGTCGCTGCAGTCGAGCAATCCCTTCGCCTACAACTACCTCGCCACGCAGCCGTTCTTCCAGGCCACGCAGATCCGCAAACATCAACTGCTGCGCCCCTACCCCCATCTCACCAGCCTCTCCGGACTGCGCCAGGGCACGGAATTCTCTGCCGCCCGTGGCATTAACCAGTACCACGACTTGCAGCTTCTCTTTGAGCGCCGATTCGCCCGCGGCCTGCAGACTTCCGTCATGTACACTCGCGCCTCCAACTATGAGCAGGATTTCTACGCCAATGAATTCGATGCCGCCCCCACCCAGCGTCCTTCCGACCAGGTGCGCCCGCACCGCTTTGTGTGGAGCGCCATTTGGGAGTTGCCCTTCGGCGCCGGAAAATCATGGGCCAAGGACGGCATCGCCAATCACCTCGCCGGCGGCTGGCAGTTGAGCTGGATCTATCAATACCAATCCGGCGCGCCGGCCAATTGGGGCAACGTGTTCTACTACGGCGATATGAATGCGCTGCCCGCTCTGCTCCGGCAAGAGGAATCGCACGCAGCCGATATCCACACGTGGTTCGATCCGTCGATTGCCTACCGCGCTTCCGGAGCGGTCCCCAGCAGCTTCAGCGGGTTCGATGGCCGCGCCGCCGCCCAGCCCGGCACCTATCACGTGCGCGTGTTCCCCACGCGCCTCGATTTCCTGCGCGTGGATGGCATCCGCAATTGGGATTTGAAGATTCTCCGC
>CALFYN010000052.1 GCA_937952345.1 uncultured Acidobacteriota bacterium | reverse complement strand
GAACTTGATGATCGGGTTCATGGCTACCGAGGAGGTGTCCTTGAACGGATCGCCAACCGTGTCGCCGACCACCGTGGCCGCATGCAGATCCGTGCCTTTGGCTTTGAGTTCGGTTTCCACGATCTTCTTCGCGTTATCCCAGGCCCCACCAGCGTTCGCCATAAAGATCGCCTGATACAAACCGAACAGGGCGATGGAAATCAGGTAGCCGATGAAGAAATACGGTTCCACGAACGCGAAGGCAAGCGTAGAGAAGAAAACGGTAAGGAAGATATTGAACATGCCTTTTTGAGCATATTGCGTACAGATTTCCACCACTTTCTTCGAGTCACTCACCGATGCCTTCGTTACGCCTTCCAGTTTGATATTGGCCTTGATGAACTCCACCGCCCGGTAGGCGCCGGTGGTCACGGCCTGCGTGGAAGCCCCGGTGAACCAGTAGATCACGGCTCCGCCCGCGATCAACCCGAGCAGGAACGGCGGATGGAGAATCGAGAGGTTGGCCAGCAATTCCGGCTTCAGGCCCTGTGTCAACATCACGATAATGGAGAAGATCATGGTGGTGGCGCCCACCACGGCGGTGCCGATCAGCACGGGTTTGGCCGTCGCTTTGAACGTGTTCCCCGCGCCGTCGTTCTCTTCCAGATGCTCCTTGGCACGCTCAAATTGCGGCTTGAATCCGAAGTTCTTCTCGATATCCTGCTCGATCTTCGGCAGTGTCTCGATCACGCTCAGTTCGTATACCGACTGCGCGTTGTCCGTGACCGGGCCATAGGAATCCACGGCGATTGTCACAGGGCCCATGCCGAGGAAACCAAAAGCAACCAAGCCGAAGGCAAACACCGCGGGAGCAATCATCAGCGAGGCGAGGCCCATCGTGCTGACGTAATAGGCAATGCCCATTAGCAGAAGGATACTCATCCCCAGCCAGTACGCGCTGAAATTCCCGGCGACAAGACCGGAAAGAATATTTAACGAGGCGCCGCCTTCGCGTGCGCTGGTGACAACTTCGCGCACGTGGCTCGATTCCACGGATGTGAATATCTTCACCAGTTCCGGAATGATGGCTCCGGCGAGTGTGCCACACGTGATTACCGTAGAGAGTTTCCACCACAGCGTGTCGTCACCGCCAAGGGTGGGAATCAGCATGTTCGAGACGATGTAGGTGAGCACGACGGAGATGATCGAGGTCAGCCACACCAGCGAAGTGAGCGGCGCTTCGTAGTTCATCTTCACGGCGTTGCTGTATTTGCCCTTGGCCATCGCTTCATTGATGAAGTATGAACCGGCCGAAGCCACCACCATCATGACGCGCATGGTGAAGATCCACACCAGCAGTTGCACCTGCACCAGCGGATCCTTCACCGCAAGAATGATGAAACTGATCAACGCAACACCCGTAACGCCGTAGGTTTCAAAGCCGTCGGCGCTGGGTCCAACCGAATCGCCGGCGTTGTCACCCGTGCAATCGGCGATCACGCCAGGGTTGCGCGCATCGTCTTCCTTGATCTTGAAGACGATCTTCATGAGATCCGCGCCGATATCGGCGATCTTGGTAAAGATACCGCCGGCCACGCGAAGCGCCGCCGCACCAAGCGATTCGCCGATCGCGAATCCGATGAAGCATGGCCCGGCGTAGTCACCGGGAATGAAAAGCAGGATGATCAGCATCAGCAGAAGTTCCACCGAGATCAGCAGCATCCCGATGCTCATCCCCGCCTTCAGCGGAATCGCATAGCAGGGAAAGGGCATGCCGCGGAGGCTGGCGAAAGCCGTCCGTGAATTGGCGAACGTGTTGACGCGGATACCGAACCAGGCCACCAGGTAACTGCCACCGATTCCGATCAGGCTGAATACCAGAATGATGGCTACTTTGAACGCTTCCATGTGCTGCAGCACTCCAAAGTAGAACACCATGATCACACCGATAAAAATCTCCAAAATCAGGAGAAACTTGCCTTGCGTCGTGAGGTACGTTTTGCACGTCTCATAAATCAGCTCTGAGATTTCGAGCATCGACGCGTGGACTGGCATGCTTTGCAACTGCTTGTAAATCGCCAATCCGAAGGCAAGGCCAAGGACGCTGACGAGGAGTCCGATCATGAGGAAACTCCGGCCGTCGATGCCCAGAAACGTGGCAGTAGACAGGTCGGGAAGAATCAGATTCGCTTCACCGCCGCCATGCTGCTGCGCAGCCAGCGGTAAAGAGCCAACGGCAAGTAGACAAACTGCCGTCAAGAGGATATTAAGATATGCGGAAACGTGCCTCAGCAACGAGGAGAGCCGGGTCTGTGCTTTCCGGGTCGGGACACTGTCGTATGAAGTCATTGTGGTGACGTTCCTCCAAAGAAGACCTTGATAGCGCTAGGGTTAAGGCCGCTTCATACAATACCAAGCGCAATGGGTGGGAGGCAATCTTGAGAAACTGCGGGCAGACCTCCTATCTTGAACCAAAAGCCTTACACTGAGTAGGAACGCATGAGCATTCCAAGCTTCCGGCAGCAGTACCTGGTTCGGATTCTCGGCATCGGGTTCTCGCTGGTCATCCTATTGCTGGCCGCCGCATCCGGGTTGTCCGTGTATCGGGCGCAAACCATCTACGCCAACTCCGTCGAATTAGTGAGCCGGCAGATCTCCTCCTCGGCGCTCGTAAACAAGCTTCTGGTGGTACAGCAGAGAATCGGCAAGGAGTTGTTCTACCTGCGGGCCTTGAAGCCGGGTGACGCCGTTCGAATCGAATCGGACATGACATTCGCGGAAATTGAGCTGCAGGCGATGGAGGCGCTGGCGGAAAACGCCGAGTTGCGCGCACTGGTTCAGGTGACTCACCGGTTTGCGCGGGGCGTTCGAATGGCCACGGGCGCGCCGCAGATCTCGCCCGAGGCCTTGGCGGAATTGCACAGCTATCGGGAGGAATTTGCCAGTCTTGCCGTCAACGCGGTGCGGAGGCACGCGGAACGTACCAGCGGGCTGCAATCGGCGATTCAACGCGATTCCGCGCGATTGCGGGCGGAGTCCCTCTATTTGCTGGGAGGATGCCTGATCCTCGCCTTGAGTGGCGCATTGTTGACCATGCGTGCCAGTTATCAGTTCCTGCGCCAGATGCAGTGGCAGTCGGAAGAGCTGGGCCGCGTGTCCTGGCAGATGCTGGAAAGCCAGGAAACCACCGCGCGCCGGTTCTCCCATGAGATGCATGATGAACTCGGGCAAAGCCTGGCCGGCGTACGGGCGCTGCTGGTGGGAATGAAGCCCGACGACTTCACCCGCAGAAAAGCCGAATGCATTGGGCTGCTGGATGAAACCATCCGGAACGTGCGCGAGTTGTCGCAACTGTTACGGCCCGTGATTCTTGATG
>CALFYN010000051.1 GCA_937952345.1 uncultured Acidobacteriota bacterium | reverse complement strand
GCGAGTATCGCGTTTCGCACAGCGGGTGATCTCCTCGAAGGTAGTAAACACGAACCGGCAGAAAAAGTTTAGGGTAATGTGAGGGGGGGGGGAAGGGGAGGAATGGAGCGGGAGACGGGATTCGAACCCGCGACATCAACCTTGGCAAGGTTGCACTCTACCAGCTGAGTTACTCCCGCTCATCAGGTAGGAAATTTCATTGTCGTACGAGGGTGGCTCCGGTGTCAATTGCCGTTTCCGGGGAGGAAAGGGCGGCGGCCGCAGTGCTACACTTGTCGAACGAAATGAAACTGTAACCAATTGAAAACATGGTAATTATATTTTGAGAAAGTTGTTGCTTCGAGGGGCTGGGAACTGTGCTAGACTGATGATCCGCGGATGTGCTGAGGGCTGCTGACGCGCGGGTGAGGCCGCGGAGGCAACCCTCGGATCCACTCTTAACAATGTAATCGGTGTTTGTTTTCCACAGAGTGTGGAAAACCTGTGGGAATCTTGTGGGTGCCAATTTGAGCGGGTGGAAGTAATGAATTATTGGGAGCAGATTAAAGAACAGCTCGCTGGGGAACTGAGCGTGGAAGCGTTTCAGAACTGGGTGAGCAAAACGACGTTGGACCAGTTAGAGGGAGACACACTGAAGGTCAAAGTACCGAATGAGTTCTCCAAGGATTGGATGGAGGTGGAATACCGGGACAAAGTCCGGCATGCCATCCAGAATCTAGGCATACCGGTGAGGGACGTCGTATACCACGTGGCGGCACTTCCTTACCAGGCGGAGATGCCGCCAAAGCGCGAGGAATACGTGCCTGGGGTGGAACCGTCGTTTGTCACTTCGACGGGGCAACTGAATGCGAAGTTTACCTTCGACACCTTTGTGGTGGGCTCGTGCAATCAATTTGCGCACGCGGCGGCCAAGGCAGTGGCGGCGCGCCCATCGAGCAGCTACAACCCTCTGTTCATTTATGGCGGGGTGGGGATGGGGAAGACCCATCTGATGCACGCGATCGGACTGCACCTGCTGCACCTCTATGGCGGCATGCGCATCGTGTACACATCGAGCGAACGCTTCATGAACGAGATGATTCACTGCATCAAGACGGAGCGGATGCCGCAGTTCCAGCAGCATTATCGGACGGCGGACGTGCTGCTGGTGGACGATATCCAGATTCTGGGCGGCAAGGAGCGCACGCAGGACGAGTTCTTCCACACGTTCAATACGCTGTACGAGCACCAGAAGCAGATCGTGATCTCGAGCGATTCGTCACCGAAGAACATCCCCGGCCTCGTGGAGCGGCTGCGTTCGCGGTTTGAGTGGGGCTTGATGGTGGACGTGCAGCCCCCGGACCTGGAGACGAAGATGGCCATCCTGGACAAGAAAGCGGAAGCCGAAGGGATCCGGTTGCCCGAGGATGTGAGGATCTATATCGCGACGAAGACCAAATCGAACGTGCGGGAATTGGAAGGGGCTCTGGTGAAGTTGATGGCCTATTCCACCATGACCGGGTCACCGATCACGCTGTCGATGGCGCAGCAGATGCTGAAGCACCTGGTGCAGGGTAACGAGCGGCGGCTCACCATGGACGGCATTCTGCGGGCGGTGGCGGAGAAGTTCAATCTACAGCCTTCGCAGCTCAAGCAGAAGACGAACGCGCACCAGATCTCCTATCCGCGGCAAATCGCGATGTACCTGGTGAAGGACCTGACACAGGCTTCGCTGCCGGAAATCGGGAGGGCGTTCGGAGGCAAGCATCACACGACCGTGCTGCACTCGATCCAGAAGATTGAGCAGCAACGCCAGAAGGACCCCGATTTGAACAAGATCATCCACAGTATAACTGACTCATTCAACTAGGGCTTATGTCGTTTCCAACAGATTTGCGGGGAGACAGGCATGTGGAAGGCACAGGAAAAATCGCCGTCCTCTGGGACTGTGGGAATCCCAACATCGATTTACACAGTGATCCGAGACAGCAAGCGGTTTGGTTTTGTATAATTTAGAGAGAAACTCACATTTCCACAACCCCTACGGTTCCGGTTACATATGTTCTTCTTAAGTAAGACAACGCAATCATAGAGATACAGGGGCGTAGGACGAGGCAGAACGACCAAATGGAATTCACAGTCAACAAGAGCGATCTGGTGCGCGAGCTGATGCTCTCGCAGGGAGTTGTGGAGAAGAAGACCACGATTCCGATTCTTTCGAACGTGCTGGTGGAGGCGGCCGGAGACCGGGTCAGCTTCACGGCGACGGATTTGGAGCTGGGCATCCGCTGTAGCTGTCCGGCTCGTGTGACGAAGGAGGGTTCGGGCACGATTCCGGCTCGGAAGCTGCTGGACTATGTGCGGTTGCTGCCTGAGGCGGACGTGCAGGTGAAGTTTCAGGAGAACCACTGGGCGAGTCTGGTATGCGGCAGGTCGCGGACGCGGATCGCGGGGATGTCGCGGGAAAGCTATCCGGCGTTGCCGGAGATGCCGGAGGTGATTGCGGAGCTACCGGTGGGCACGCTGGCGGCGATGATCTCGCGGACGATCTTTTCGATCTCGGCGGAGGAATCGCGGTTCACGCTGAACGGGGCGCTGCTGCTGTTGAAGCCGGGCGCGGTGACGATGGTGGCGACGGACGGGCACCGGTTGGCGATGGTGGAGAAGCAGGAGTCGATTCCGGGGATTGAGAGCCAGTTTCGCGCTCTGCTGCCGCGGAAGGCGATGGCGGAAGTGTTGAAGATGGCGAGCACGGCTGAGCCGGAGACATCGCTTCGCTTCAGTGGGGATGAGAACCACCTGTTTTTCCAGCTTGGGGACCGGCTGCTGATCAGCCGCAAGCTGACGGGCAATTTTCCCGATTTTGAGCGCGTGCTGCCGAAAGAGCAGCCGAACGCGGTGACGATGCAGCGTGACGATCTGCGGGCGGCGCTGGAACGCGTGATGCAGTTTGCGGATGAACGCTCGCACGCCATTCGGGTGAAGTTTTCACCGGGTGAAGCGAAGGTGTTTTCTTCTCTGTCCGACACCGGCGAATCGGAAGAGTTGATCAATGTCGAGTACGATGGCCCGGAGATTGAGATCAGTTTCAACGCCCAATACCTGCTGGACTTCATGCGAGCCATCACTGAGGAGCAGGTAGTGTTCCGGTTCAAGGAAGCCAACAGCGCGGGCGAGATGCGTCCGGTGGCGCTGGAAGGCGGATTCCTGTACCGCTACGTTGTCATGCCGATGCGCATCTGACGCCCGCGGTGGATTGCGGAGTGAGTCAGCGTTTGACGGTCAGGCAGAAGGAGAATTTGTGAGCTCGACGGAAGTCTACGATTCCTCAAGTATTCGCGTGCTGGAAGGGCTGGAGGCGGTACGTCTTCGGCCAGCAATGTACATCGGTTCGACGAGTGATGCAGGGCTGCACCATCTGGTCTATGAAGTGGTGGACAACGCCGTGGACGAGGCGCTGGCGGGCTACTGTACCGAAGTGCATGTCACGATACACATTGACAACTCGGTAACGGTGCAAGACAACGGGCGCGGCATTCCGGTGGACATCAAGGAAGAGTTCGGTGTATCGGCGGCGGAGATCGTGATGACGAAGCTGCACGCCGGGGGCAAGTTCGATTCCAACACGTACAAGGTATCGGGCGGACTGCACGGTGTCGGCGTGAGTTGCGTGAACGCTCTTTCCGAAGCGCTGCATCTGGAGATCTGGCGCGACGGGTACACGTGGGAGCAGGACTACGAGCGGGGGATTCCGAAGGGGCCGCTGACGCGCGCCGGCAAGGCCAGAGGGAAAACCGGGACGAAGGTGACCTTCAAGCCGGACGGCACGATCATGGATGCGACGTCGTTCAATTTCGACACGCTCTCGCAGCGTTTGCGCGAACTGGCCTTTTTGAACAAGGGCTTGATCATTACGCTGTCCGACGAGCGAGAGGATCCGGTGCGGAAGCACGAGTTTCACTACTCGGGCGGGATTTCGGAATTCATCAAGCACATCAACCGGGCGAAGAACGTACTGCACGAAAAGCCGATTCACTTTGAAGGGGACCGCGATCTGCCGAATGGCGGAGTGATCCACATGGAAGTGGCGCTGCAATACAACGACGGCTATTCGGAGACGGTATTCAGCTTCGCCAACAACATCAACACGGTGGATGGCGGCACGCATTTGAGCGGTTTTCGCAGCGCGCTGACGAGCCGGATCAACAACGCGGGGCGGCAAGGCGGGCTGTTCAAGGACGTGAAAGAGAACCTTTCGGGCGATGATGTGCGCGAAGGGCTGACTGCCGTAGTGAGCGTGAAGCTGCCGCAACCGCAGTTTGAAGGGCAGACGAAAGGCAAGCTGAACAGCGATATTCAAGGCCACGTCGTGCAGTTGGTGAATGAGAAGCTGGGCGAGTATTTCGAGAAAAACCCGGCGGTGATGAAGAAGATTGTCGGGAAGGCGATTGAGGCGGCGCGGGCGCGCGAAGCGGCGCGGAAGGCTCGTGACCTGACGCGGCGCAAGGGAGCGCTCGATTCGGGCGGGCTGCCTGGCAAGTTGGCCGATTGCCAGGAGCGCGATCCGGAGCGCTGCGAAATTTTTCTGGTTGAGGGAGAGTCGGCGGGAGGCACGGCGAAGACGGGTCGCGACCGGCGGTATCAGGCGATCTTGCCACTCAAGGGAAAGATCCTGAACGTGGAAAAAGCGCGCTACGACAAGATGCTGAGCCACGACGAAATCCGGGCCATGATCACGGCGATTGGAACGGGGATCGGCAAGGACGATTTCGACGTCACGAAGCTGCGCTACGGCAAGATCATCATCATGACGGACGCCGACGTGGATGGATCGCACATCCGCACGTTGTTGCTGACGTTCTTTTTCCGGCACATGCAGGAGCTGATTACGCGGGGCCATGTGTTCGTGGCGCAGCCTCCGCTGTACCGGATCAAGAAGGGCCGGAGCGAGAAATACATCAAGGACGATAAGGAATTCACGCGGGAGATTCTGCGGCGGGCGACGGAGAACTTGTCGGTTGAGCTATCGGACCAGACGAAGCTGGAAGGCGGCGAACTGCGAAGCTTCCTGATGCAGTTGGATGAGTGCCTGCAGATCTGGAAGAGGGTGGACCGCTGGACGCGCGATGCGCGGGTGACGGAAGTGCTCTCTCATACGAATCTGCTGGTGGACGCGCCGGATTTCAAAGACGAGGCGAACGCCAAGGCTGTGATGGAGGAGTTGGAGAAGCTGAAGCTGGAGCCGCAGTTGCGCAAAGACGAGGAGCATTCTTCGTGGTTGATCTCCTACCGCGATTCGACGAACGCGGAGCGCATCATCGGGCTGGAACTGGCGGGTTCGGTGGAGTATCGGCGGTTCCGCGCCATCGCCAAGCAGATTGCGAAGTTCAACAAGCCGCCGTTCACGGTGGTTCGCGAAGGGATGCGCGATGTGCAGAACACGTGGCGGGAACTGCTGGCGTTCGTGAAGGCGGAAGGAACTCGCGACGCGAACGTGCAGCGGTATAAGGGTCTGGGCGAGATGAATCCGGATCAATTGTGGGAGACGACGATGAACGCCGAGACCCGCACGTTGCTTCGCGTAACGCTGCAGGATCTGGTGGAATGCGAAGAAGTGTTCACCACGCTGATGGGTGAGGACGTGGAAAACCGGCGCAGGTTCATTGAAGAGAACGCGCTCGACGTGCGCAACCTGGACGTGTAGCCGACAGCCGGTACCGTTTTGGGGTCCGGGGCGAATATGATTTTTTTATGGCATATTCGTTTCCTGATCGCTGGTTGCGCATTGCGGCAGCGGTGACGTTTTTGCTGAGTATGGTGGCGTGTTCGGCACCACCACCGGCTGCGCCACCCAAGCAAACCTCATCCGCACCGTACATGGACGGACAGTTCTGGAAGCATTGGGGAGATGGCCAGGCTGAGCTGTCCAGCTATGATTTGACGTACCCGCGGTACGGGTCTCCACGGGCGGGGCTGGCGGTGACCATCTTTGTTTCCGAGCCGTTTTCGCTCAGCGCGCGAGTGAAGGCCGATGAGGGGAAGCATCCGCCGTCCGATGTTTTTCCTGTCATGAAGCTGAACCTGGTGGAAGACTTCCAGACGGGCATTTACGATTACAACGAACAGACGAGCAGTTTTCTGGCGCTCGCCGCGGTGGAGCACCAACCGGCCGGCTGGCTGACGAAGGTTTCATTTTCCAGCCAGGAGTGGTGCGGGCATTCCTGGGCGCAGTGGACTCGCGGGCCGCGGGGGCTTCGCTACACGGGGCACAGTTACTTCGACGGGGAGGCAGATCAATCGGCGGAGATTGCGAATCCGGATGGTGGGATGGCGGAGGAGCAACTGATGTTCTGGGCTCGGGGGATGGCTGAGCCGCGGATGAAGGCGGGCGAGGAACGCACGGTGCCGTTTCGCCGATCGCTGCAGGTTGAGCGGCATTCGCACAAGGAAGCACAGTGGTCCACCGCGCTGTTGCGACGGGAAGCGGCACCCTCGAAAGTGACCGTCCCGGCCGGGGAGTTTGCCGTTGAGACGTGGCGTGCTGAGATGAAGGACGGAGTGAAGATCACGTTTCTGGTGGAGCAGGCGGAACCACACCGCATTGTCGAATGGAATTCGACGGATGGGGAGCGGGCCGTGCTGGTGAAATCGGATCGGATGAAGTATTGGGAGATGAACAAGCCCGGTGGGGAATCGGGATTGAGCCGGCTGGGATTGAAGCAGCGGGGTCCGCGAACGCCTTAGCGAGGAACAGATGCACTACGTCATTATTGGCAACGGAGTGGCAGGGATCACGGCGGCGCTGACGCTGCGGGGAAGAGACCGGCATGCGCGGATCACGGTGATCAGCGGGGAGAGTGAATACTTCATCTCGCGCACGGCGCTGATGTACGCCTACATGGACCGCATGAATCTGCGCGATCTGGAGCCGTTCGAGCGCAAGGTTTACGATAAGCAGAAGATCGAGCGGGTGCATGGATGGGTGAAGGATCTCAACGCGGATCGGAAGCTGCTGCGGCTCGAGGATGGGCGTGAGATCGAGTACGGGAAAGTACTGCTGGCGGTGGGTTCGGTCCCGAACCGGATTGCATGGCCCGGGCTGGATGCGGCGAGGGAAGGAGTGGTGCACTTTGTTTCGTTGCAGCACCTGGCCGAGTGCGAGCGGCTGACTCCATCGACAAAGCGGGCGGTAGTGGTGGGCGGCGGTTTGATTGGCGTGGAGTTGGTGGAGTGCCTGCGGCATCACGGGGTGAGGGTCGATTTTCTGGTGCGCGAATCGTGGTACTGGCCGATGGCGCTGGCGAAGGAAGAAGGCGAGCACATTGCCGATCACATTCGCAGCCACGGTGTGAAGCTGCATCTGGAGGAGGAAGTGGGCTCGGTGGCGGCGGATGCGAGTGGGCGCGTGGCTTCGGTGACAACGAAGAAAGGGCTGGAGCTGGAGTGCCAGATGTTGGGGGTGTGCATCGGCGTGCGGCCGGCGACGGACTGGCTGCAGGGCGTATCGACGCCTCCGGCGACGAACCGGGGCATTTCGGTGAATCGCGCTTTTCAGACGAGCCTTCCGGATGTGTACTCGGCGGGAGATTGCGCGGAGTTCGAGCGTCCGGATGGCGGGGCATTGGTGGAGCAAATCTGGTACGCGGCGAAGCGGCAAGGGGAGCTGGCGGCGCGGGCGATGCTGGGGGATGCGATCGACTACCGGCCGCCGGTTTTCTACAACAGCGCCAAGTTCTTCGATATTGAGTACACGACTGTGGGCGACGTGACGCGGCTCCCTGACGATGCGCGGAGTTTCTATTACCGGCTGCCGGGCGGCGCGGCGAGTATCCGTTTGATTGAAAGAGACGGCGCAGTGATCGGATTCAACATGCTGGGCTCGCGGTGGGACCATGCGTGGTTTGAACGCTGGATTGCCGAGAGGCGTTCGATGGAAGAAGTGATGCAGCAACTGCACCTGGCGCAATTCGATGTCGAATTCGGACGCGCTGCATTGGATGGCGCGCGGGCGGCGTTCGCGGAATACCAGCGCTCGGCGGGAAGGCAGGCGGCGTAGCGATGACCAAAAGCGGAGCAGGGCACTGGCTGTTGCATGATGTGCAGAACCGCGGCATCACGGCGTGGCTGCTGAGCGGACTGCTGACGGCATTTTATCTGGCGCTGTATTTTACGGAGTGGCTGACTCCGGTGGCTCGGGGCATCGGCCTGGACAGCAAGTGGACGTTGTATGGGGTGCTGTATACTCTCGCGGTGACACTGGGCGGGGTGTACGTGATGCGGAAGTACAGACACAACCGCTATCAGGTCATCCGCACTTCGGTCGTGATCTTTGTGCAGGCCACGTTCGCCTTCTCGATACCGCTTCTATTGAAGTTCCTGAAGCAGCCGGAGTTTTACTTCAGCTACCTGTGGCCGCTGAAGATGGACTATCTGACGCCGTCCTACATTTTCTCTCTGCCGTTGCCCTACATTCTGTACAGCTTCGTGGGATCGGCGTTGCTGGTGCCGATTTTGGGTGCGTTTTTCGGGAAGCGGTGGTATTGCTCGTGGGTGTGCGGATGCGGCGGGCTGGCCAACACGTTCGGGGAGCCGTGGCGGCATTTGTCGGACAAGTCGAGCGTGTCGTGGAAAGTGGAGAAGGTCACGATTCATGTGGTGCTGGGGACCAGCCTGCTGCTGACAGCGATGCTGTTCATCAGTTGGGGCGCGGGCAAGACGAATCCGCAGTTGGCGAAATTTGCGGGTGAATTTCAGTATTTCTATGGGTTCATCGTGTCGTCGATGCTGGCCGGAGTGGTGGGAGTGGGACTGTATCCGCTGGGCGGGACACGCATCTGGTGCCGTTTCTTCTGCCCCATGGCCGCGCTGCTGGGGCTGGTG
>CALFYN010000050.1 GCA_937952345.1 uncultured Acidobacteriota bacterium | reverse complement strand
CACCGTCACCGTGAAGTAATTCCCCGTTTGCATCGACAGAAGATTCGACAGTTCCCACCCCCCGAACACCGCGTTGAGAATCCCGCCACGGCTCATCCACCGCTTCCCTTTGCCGAATGGCAGTTCATACGCCGTCGAGCCAATGAAACGGTGCCGCACATCAAAGTTCGAGTTTCCCCGGTTCAGCGCAATATTCCGAAAATCCATCAGCCCGCCGCCGCCCGGACCAAACTGCTCCGGAATGTTATCAATCGAGTGGCTCCACGTATAAGCCGCCGAAAAATACAGCCCCGACGCATACCGGCGCTCCAACTGCACATCCATCCCGTGGTAATTCGACTGGCCGAAAGGCGAAAAGAAACTAATGTTGTTCCAATTCGGAATCTTGCGCCGCTGCCGCTCCGTGGCAGGCGGCCCGATATAAGACCCGTTCCAGTTGTAGCTGTCCAGCAGAAAATTCGAGCTCGATCCCACATAAGCCACCGTCAGCGCCAGATTCGTCGAGATCTCCCGCTGAATCGCCGCGTTCCACTGGTAAATCGTCGGAGCCTTGTATCCCGTGTCCCAAACGTTCCAGTTCAGGTTCCGAGGCGGTGTGGCCGTGGTTCCCAAAAAGCCCGCCGGATATCCTTCACTCAAGAAAATCGCAGGGCGCGTCGGTGTCGATTGCGCCGTCACCGACCGGTTGTACGGCCAGTTGTTGATCCCCCGTCCGTTCGCTCCCAGCGACCCCTGCCCGCCAAAGAATATCCCGCCCGATGCACGGAAAATCGTCTTGTTCGTGGCCTGGTAAGCAACCCCAATCCGAGGAGCCCAGTTGTTCGTGTCCGTATCCACCAGACCACGGCACGACCACGACGAGCACGCATCCGCATACACAATATTCCCGAAGTCCGGCCCGTCACCCAGTTCCAGCCGGTTCATGTTGTTGTACTTCTCCATCCACGGCGTCGTCAGCTCATACCGCACCCCGAGATTCAGCGTCAGCCGCGGCGTCACCTTCCAATCGTCCAGCGCGTAGAACATGTAGTTCTGAAACCGCATCGCCCCCTGCAGGAACGTCGTCAGCGCCGCCGAGTTCGCCCATCCCAGCAGGAAATCGCCAAAGCTGATCCGCGTGTAGTTGCCATTAAAGTTGAGATTGCCGTGCCCCGTCCCGCCCCCAAAAATGTCCGAGCGGTTCCACCGCACATCGGCCCCAAATTTGAAATTGTGGTTCCCCTTGTTCCACGACAAATTGTTCAGGTACTGGTGCACTTGGTGGATCTTGAAATTCGGCATCGACCCCGGCTCCCCCAGCCCCGTAAAATTCAGCCCGCCCGCCAGCGCGAAATTCGGCAACCCGAACAGCCGGTCACTCGCCGGAATCCCGTTAATCCCGTACTGCGCATTGATCTCGCTCGCCTGGATCTGCGACAGTTCGCGCTTGTCCACCTTCTGCCGCACAAACCCGTAGCGGAACTCGTTGATCAGCGTCGGCCGCAGAATCTTCGTATACGAAAAAGCCGCGGACCGCGCGTCGTTGTCGTCGAACGCCCGGTCATTGTTCTGCCCCCCGCGCGCCGGAGCTTCGAACACCGAATCGCGCAGATTGTCAAAACGATTCAGGCTGAAACGCCCGAAAACCTTGTCATTCTCCGTCAGGTTGTGATCCACACGAAAGTCGTACTGGTCCCGCGTCGTGTTCCATGGCGGATTCCGCACAAAATTCTGCCGTGTCCCGAAACCCGAAAAATTCGGCTGCGGCCACAATTCCGTCAGCTTCGCCGCCGTCGAGTCGATCCGCGACCGCGGAATCACGT
The DNA here is from genome assembly GCA_937952345.1 of uncultured Acidobacteriota bacterium. Taxonomy (GTDB): domain Bacteria; phylum Acidobacteriota; class Terriglobia; order Bryobacterales; family Bryobacteraceae; genus CADEFT01. The sequence continues at coordinate 1,509 of CALFYN010000050.1, read as the reverse complement.
TGCCCGGAAAATTCGCGTTCGTCAGCGGATCGCGCAGCAGAACCAGTCCCGGATCAAAGATGCCGTTCCGCTGCTCGCTCGTCGGCACAATCGCCGTATCCGTCTGCGACCGCCGTTCCCGCCGCCCCTCATACGAGCCAAAGAAAAACGTCCGGTCACGCACAATCCGTCCGCCAAAAGTCGCCCCAAATTGGTTCTGCTTCAGAACCTCCGGATCCGCGCGCCCGTCGCCCGTCCGGTCCACATAGCTGAACATATCGCGGGCATCCGTTGCGTCATTGCGCAGGTAGTTGTAGGCAGTCCCGCGGAAGGCGTTTGCACCGGATTTGATCGAGACAATCATCACCGCCCCCGAGTTGCGCCCGAACTCCGCCGAGAAATTCGACGTCTGCACCTTGAATTCCGCCACCGCGTCCAGCGACGGCGATACCACCTGCATCTTCCGGTCCTGCATCCCCATGATGTTGTTGTTATTGTCGATGCCGTCAATGATGAACGAGTTCTGCGTCATCGGCTGCCCGTGCGCATTGAACCCCGATTCCCGGTCCCGCGAACGCGTCGACGGAATCACCCCCGAGGTCAGCCACGCCAGTTGCTGGAAGTTGCGCCCGTTCAACGGAAGCTCGCGCATCTCCTTCTCACCGACAACATGGTCCAGCGAACTCGTCTCCGCCCGCAGCAGCGGCGCTTCCGCTGTCACCGAGACGCTCTCCGCAATCTGCCCCACCGTCAGTTCAACGTCGGCGCGAACCCGGTCCTGCGCGGACACGCGTAGACCCGTCACCACCGCCCGCTTGAATCCATCGCGTTCCACAGCCACCTGGTATTGCCCGATGCGCAACGGACCAACCGTATAGGTTCCCGTGGCCGACGATGCCACAGCGCGAACTTCGTTCGTTTCGATGTTCGTCACGATCACGCGTGCATCGGGAACCGCTGCACCCGTCGAATCGAGAACAAGGCCAGTAATAACGCCCATGTCCTGCTGGGCCGGCAGCGTAGCCGCGAATAACAAAACCGCCACGCCGGCTACTCCGCGGAGAATGTGCAATCGATTGTTCATCTCGATGACTCCCTTTGCAGGAAGTATACATCAGATAAACATCTCTTAAACTCCTCTCACGGACTCCCTCACCTCACCACCCGCAGCAATCCGCCGCGCTTCCTCCCGGATCCCCCGGATCATCCCCCCAAACACCACCGCATGCAGCGGCGACACCGCATACCAATACACCAGCCCAAACAACCCCCGAGGCTGAAACAGCGCAATCTGTTCCAACACACACCACTCCCCCTCCGGCCGGATCCGAAATTCCAGCACCGCCTCCCCCGGCAATTTCATCTCCGCCCGCAACCGCAGCATCCGGTCCCGTTCCACCCCCGTCACCCGCCAGAAATCCAACGCCTCGCCAAAGCGCACGGTCTCCGGATCCCGCCGCCCCCCCCCCCCCCCCCCCCCCCCCCCCCCCCCCTCCACCCCCCCCCCCCCCCCCCCCCCCCCCCCCCCCC
>CALFYN010000049.1 GCA_937952345.1 uncultured Acidobacteriota bacterium | reverse complement strand
CAGCGTCGGATACACATCGATGGACTCGACAATTCCCGCCGATTTCACGCCCCGCGGCTTGACTCCTGCCCCAGCCACAATGAGTGGCGCACGGGTATCAAACTCGAAGTTGGTGGTCTTCACCCACAGATCATGCTCGCCCAAATGCCAGCCATGATCGCCCAACAGCACCACGGCGGTGGAGCTGGCCAGCCCAAGCCGGTCCAGTTCGTCCAGGACTTTCCCCACCTGCGCGTCCATATACGATGTCGCCGCATAGTAGCCATGTATCAACTCGCGCGCCTTGCCCTCTGGCAGCGGCCCTTTGCGCGGAATGTCCCTGTATCCCCGTAGTTCGCGCCAATCGTGCAGCGCAACCTCCGGCGCATCCTTGGGCCGCTGCGCGTGATCCGGCTCCGGTATCACTTCACGCCGGTACAAATCGAAATATTTCTTCGGTGCCACAAACGGCAGATGGGGCTTGAGGAACCCAACAGCCAGAAAGAACGGCTTGCCACGCAACTCCCGCAGCGCCGCCACCGCACGCTCCGCCACCTGCCCATCCTGCAGAGCATTGTCCGGAACGTCGGGAGCCTGCACGCTGTCCAGTTTCTTCCATTCGAGCGTAGGCGCCGCCGTGCGCGACCGTTCCGCCTCCGGAACCTGCCGCCACTTCTCCTCATCGATGTATTGCATCCCGGCAATGTTCGACGGCCACAGCGCCTGGCTCCACGCCTTCGGATCGTTCAACCCTTCCCCGAAGATCTTTCCCAGCCCGCGCGTCTCGTAGCCATGCTCCCGAAAAAACTGTGGCAACGTGAGCGCATCCGGCAGCACATCGCGAAACTCGCTCTTCACGTTGTCGTACACCTTCGTCGAATCCGGTCGCAATCCCGACAAGAACGAGGTCCGCGATGGCGTGCACACCGCCTGCTGGCAATACGCACGCGTGAACGTTACCCCACGCCGCGCCAGACGGTCGATGTTCGGTGTCTTGACGATCCCATTCCCATAGCAACCCAGTTCCGGCCGCAGATCGTCCACCACCAGAAAAAGCACGTTCGGCCTTCGCTTCGATTGCGCCGTCGCAAGACTGGCCCCAATCGTCTGGGAGAGCCATGCGCGGCGAGTAATTTTCTGGTTCATGCTCAAAATCCCGTGTGCGATTGTACGCACACCTTAGTAAAAGTGGCGGAATCCGACCCTACCATTAACGTTAGCTCTTTTCGCCCAATCTATTGAGAATCTATTGTATAGCCATTGACTCTTTTAGGTAACGGTAATACTATCGAAACGACAATCATCTCCGATGTCTATCTTGAAACCAGTCCGAAGCGTATCGCTCAAAGATAGAGCTGTTGGGGCTATCCGTGACGCGATCTTCGCGGGTCAACTGCGGCCAGGCGACCCGCTCCGCGAATTGCATCTCGCCAAAGAGCTCCAGGTGAGTCAGCCCACCGTCCGTGAAGCGCTCCTCGAACTGGAGCGACACGGGCTCGTTGTCCGCAAAGCGAACATCGAAACCACCGTCAGGAACATGACCGCTGTCGAGTTGCGTGACCTCATCGAATTACGCCTGTTGCTCGAAAGAACCGCCGCCCACAAGGCCTCGTCCAAAATGACTCCTGCCGACTTCCAGGATTTGGAACGGCACTCGTCCGCCTTCTCCCACATCGCTGCCGAGGGTGACTTTGCTGAGGCGGCACACGCGGATATGGAGTTCCACAAGGTCTATTGGGACCGATCCGGCAACCGCGCCCTGCAACAAGGACTCGATTGCCTCACCACGCCCGTGTTCGCCTTCGTCAGCATCATGCGCACTGCCTGGCGGCAGGATCTGTCACGGGCAGCGGACGAGCACAGGCAAATCCTGGAAGCCCTCCGCGAAGGCAACCCATCCAGGATCGACAACGTTCTCGAAGCCCACATGTACTACTCCTACCGGGGTTTTCTCGAATCCGGCGCCAGGGATTTTCGCGAATTTCTGGACCGCCACCAGACCAACCACGCACTCCCTCCGATGGCCATGGGCTTCTAACCCCGAGAGAGTTCCATTGTCTATCCTATTCGTTGGGTCACGGCATGTCGCATCCAACATTCCCTCGTCACCACGGCCATAGCCATTCTCGCCGGCAATTCCTCGGCCTGCTGTCCGCGGCAACCGCGTGGCCGCAGCAACGCCGTCCGCCGAACGTCGTCTTCATCCTCGCCGACGATCTCGGATGGACGGATCTCGGTTCCTTCGGAAGCTCCTTCTATCGCACTCCCCACATTGACCGCCTGGCGCGCGAGGGCATGCGCTTCACCAATGCCTACGCCGCCTGTCCCGTCTGCTCGCCGACGCGCGCCGCCATTCTGACGGGAAAATATCCGGCCCGCCTTCATCTCACCGATTGGATCCCCGGCCGCACCCCGCCCGGCGTCCGCATGCGTGTCCCCGAGTGGACTCCCCGTCTCCCCGTTTCCGAAACCACTATTCCGGAAATGCTCGCCAAACAACACTACACCTCGGCCAGCATCGGAAAATGGCACCTCGGCAACGAGGAATCGTATCCCGAAAAACAAGGCTTCGACGTGAATTTCGGCGGCACACACCTCGGCTCCCCACCCGATTACTTCGCCCCGTATGGGATCTCCAACATTCCGCAAGCCACCCCGGGCGAGTACCTCACCGACAGGCTTACCTCCGAAGCGCTGCGCTTCATCGAGCGCTCCAAGGACCGGCCTTTCTTTCTCTACCTCGCGCACTACGCCGTGCACACTCCCTTGCAAGCCAAGCCCGAGATGGTGGCTCGCTACCGCGGACGCATTCGTCCGGGGCAGTCACACAGCCATCCCGACTACGCCGCCATGATCGAGAGCCTCGACGAAAGCGTCGGCAGCGTTCTCCGCAAACTCGAGGAACTGAAGCTGTCCGCCAGCACCGTGGTGATCTTTACTTCCGACAACGGCGGAGTGGTCGGCCGCCGCCACATCACCTCGAATGAACCGTTGCGCGAAGAAAAGGCCACGCTGTATGAGGGCGGCATCCGCGTGCCGGCAATCGTGCGCTGGCCCGGCATCACGGCTCCCGGCTCAATTTCCGATACCCCCATCACCAGCGTCGATTATTTCCCCACCATCCTGGACATCGCCGGACTCCGTCCCTCCGCCCCGGTCGACGGGGTCAGCATCGTCCCCGCGCTCAAAGGCCAGCCTCTCCAGCGAGACGCCATCTACTGGCACTACCCGCACTACAACTTCCACCAACCGCTCATCCCCACCCGCCCTTGTGGCGCCATCCGCAAAGGCGACTTCAAACTCATCGAGTTCTACGAAGACAACGCCATTGAGCTCTACAACCTGAAAGAGGACATTGGCGAACGCCGCAACCTCGCCCGTTCGCAACGCGCCAAAGCCGCCGAACTCCGCAAGGATCTCGCCGCATGGCGCACCGCCGTGGGCGCGCAAATGCCTATCCCCGCACCGGACAACTACGATCCACGCAAAACCGAGGAGTGGATGCAAGACCGCTTCCGCCGCCAATCCGACCGCGGCGGCGGAGGCGATCGTTGAACACGCGCCACTACGCTTGGCTCCTGGTCGCTCTGCTCTGGCTGGTCGGATTCCTCAACTACATCGACCGCCAGGTCATCTTCTCTCTGTTCCCCCTCATTGAAACCGAATTCCACCTCAGTGGCGCCGAACTCGGTTTCCTCAACACCGTATTCCTCTGGATCTACGGCCTGGCCAGTCCCTTCGCGGGCTACCTCGCCGACCGCTTCGGCCGAGTGCGTGTCATCCTGGTGAGTCTCGTCATCTGGAGCCTCATTACCTGGGCCACCGGCCACGCCCGCAGCTATGGCGAACTGATCGCTACGCGTGCCCTGATGGGCTTGAGCGAGGCCTGTTACCTGCCCGCCGCCCTGGCCCTCATCGCCGATCATCACAGCGGCAAAACGCGATCGCTCGCCACGGGCCTCCATCAAAGCGGCATCTACTTTGGCATCGTCATTGGAGGCGTGGGCGGAGGCTGGATGGGCGAGCACTACGGCTGGCGCTCCCCGTTTACCGTGCTGGGCATCGCCGGTGTGGCCTATTTCGCAATTCTATTCTGGGGACTGCGTGGCAGCGCCAAACCCACAGCCACCGGCGGCGCGCTCAACCTCCCCGCCTCCGTACGCTCGCTGTCCGCCTTGCCGGGCTTCTGGAGCCTCACTTGTGTCTTCAGTGCCGTCGGCCTCTGTAATTTCCTGGTCTACACCTGGCTGCCTATGTATCTCTATGAGCGCTTCCAGATGAGCCTGACCTCGGCCGGATTCTCGGCCACCTTCTACATCCAGGCCGCCAGCTTCGTCGGCATCTTCGTGGGCGGAATCGCCGCCGACAGGTTGGGCTCGCGCTTTGCCAAGGGGCGCATCTGGGTGCAGATGGCAGGCTTGGCCGCCGCCGCCCCGTTCCTGTTCCTCATCGGGATGGCCGGGTCGCAGGCCCTCCTCATCGCCGGACTGCTGGTGTTCGGCCTCGGCCGCGGCATGTTCGACAGCAATGCCATGCCGGTCTTGTGCCAGATTGCTCCGCCGCAACTGCGCTCCACCGGATTCGGGATCTTCAACATGGTTTCCTGCATCATCGGCGGCATCGCCGCAGCCGCCGCCGGATTCCTCAAACAAACCCTCGGACTCGGCTTCGCCTTTCAACTGGCGGCCTTCATCCTCATTGCCGCGGCTCTCCTTCTTTCCACGGTGAAGCCTCAGGCCGGTGAAGGCGAGCCCCGCCAAGATCTCGTAAAATAGGACCATGCGCACCAGAATCCTCTGTCTAGCTGTGTTGCTCTGTCTGCCGCTGTTGGCCGATCCGCCGATGACGGCGTTGCGCGTGGAAATCAAGACACTGAAGGATAAGCCCGTCGATCGCGCCAGCGTCGTCCTCGATTTCGTTGAGGGCCGCTCCATCGCCAAACTGGGCAAGAAGGTCCGTACACACTGGGAAACCCGCACCAATCAGGATGGCGTGGCCAAACTGCCTCCCATTCCCCAAGGCAAGGTCCGTATTCAAATCATCGCCAAGGGCTATCAAACCTACGGAAACGTCTACGAACTCAACCAGGACGAGCAGACCGTGGAAATCAAGCTCAATCCGCCGCAAGCTCAGTTCTCGGTGCACCAGTAAAGGCCGCTCCCCGCGAGTTCTATCTACAATAGAGGGATGAGATTTCGCGTTCACGTGTCTTTGAAGCCGAGCGTACTCGATCCGCAAGGCCAGACCATCTGTTCCTCGCTCCGTAGTCACGGCCATACCGCCATCGCCGCCGTCCGCCAGGGCAAGTTCTTCGACATCGTCGTCGATGCCGCTCCCGGCGCCAATCCTCAGGCCGAGGTGGAACAGATCGCCCGCGAAGTGCTCACCAATCCCGTCATCGAAGAGTTCCGCGTCGAACCGCTCTAAACAACTTTCCTCAATCTTCCGAAGGAACTAGCAGTATATGTGCGGAATCATGGGCTATATCGGGGACCGCAAGGCTGTTCCCATCATTCTCGACGGATTACGCCGCCTGGAATATCGCGGCTACGATTCGGCCGGAATCGCCGTCCTCGATGATGCGGGTGAGATGGTCATCCGCCGCGCATCCGGCAAGCTGCGAAACCTCGAAGAGGCCATCCGCAACAAACCCGTCGAAGGTTCTTTCGGCATTGGTCACACCCGCTGGGCCACCCACGGCCGTCCCACCGAGGAAAACGCCCATCCCCACCGCGACAGCAAAGGCGATATCGTCGTCGTCCACAACGGCATCGTCGAAAATTATCTCGACCTCAAACACCGCCTGGAGGCCGCCGGCCATCGCTTCATTTCGGAAACCGACACCGAAGTCGTGGCTCATCTCATCGAGAGCCACTATCAAGGCATCCCCCTCGAGGAAGCGGTCGCCAAAGCCTGCCGCGAGATCCACGGCGTCTTCGCCCTGGCCATCATGGCCAAATCGAGCCCCAACAAAATCGTCGCCGCGCGTTCCGGTCCCCCCGTCGTCATCGGCCTCGGCGAGGGCGAATACTTCGTCGCCTCTGACGTCCCCGCCCTCCTCAGCCACACCCGCGACATGTTCTTCCTCGCCGATGGCGACCTCGCCGTCATTACTCCCGACGGCGTCCACCTCTCTGACTTCCATCTCAAGCCCATCAAGCGCCAGGTCACTCACATCCTCTGGGATCCCATCATGGCCGAAAAGGGCGGCTACAAGCACTTCATGCTCAAGGAAATCTTTGAGCAGCCCCGCGCCGTCCGCGACACCATGCTCGGACGCTTCGGCCAGGAATCCGGCCGCGTCTTCATGGACGAAATGGACATCAGCCCCGCCGAGTTCCGCTCCTTTGACCAGGTGCGCATCGTAGCCTGCGGCACCAGTTGGCATGCCGCCCTCGCCGGCAAATTCATGCTCGAAAAGCTCGCCCGCATCCACGTCGATGTGGACTATGGCAGCGAGTTCCGCTACCGCGATCCCATCGTCGACACCCGCACCCTCACCGTCGTCATCTCGCAATCCGGCGAAACCGCCGATACGCTCGCCGCACAGCGCGAAGCCAAGCTGAAGGGCTCGAAAACATTGGCCATTTGCAATGTTTTGGGCTCCATGATCACCCGCGAGGCCTCCGGCGCACTGCTCACCCACGCCGGCCCGGAAATCGGCGTCGCCTCCACAAAGGCATTCACATCCCAATTGACGGCCTTGTTCCTCCTCGGCATGTACCTCGGCCAGGTGCGCGAAAAGCTGCCCCCCGAAACCTCCCGCGCTTTGATGGAGGAAATGATCCACATCCCCGGCAAGCTCGAACAGATTCTCCACACGGATCCGATTCACGAGGATCTGGTGAAGAGGCTCTTCCGCGCCACCGATTTCCTCTTCCTCGGCCGCGGCATTCACTTCCCCATCGCTCTCGAAGGCGCCCTCAAGCTGAAAGAGATCTCCTACATCCACGCCGAAGGCTACCCCGCCGGCGAAATGAAGCATGGGCCCAACGCCCTCATCGACGAAGATCTCCCCGTCGTTGTCATCGCCACGCGCGACCCCGCCAACCCCTTAAGCAAGGTGCTCTACGAAAAGACCCTCTCCAACATCCAGGAAGTGAAGGCCCGCGGCGGCATGGTGCTCGCCGTCGCCTGCCAGGGCGAGAAGGAGATCGGTAGCATGGCCGATGAGGTGCTCTGGGTTCCTCCATCCGATGAATTGCTACTCCCGATCCTGGAAATCGTCCCCCTCCAGTTGCTTGCCTATCACATCGCCGTGCGCCGCGGCTGCGACGTAGATCAGCCCCGCAACCTCGCCAAGAGCGTCACCGTCGAATGAAGCAATTCACTCACCGGGTCGACGTCCGCACCGACGGCAAGGGCCTCTACAACGTCACCCGGCCCATCGAAGCCTGGGTCCGCCAGTGCGGGCTCCACACCGGCCTGCTCACCGTATTCCTCCAGCACACCTCCGCCTCGCTCACCGTGCAGGAAAACGCCGACCCCGACGTCGTCCTCGATCTCGCCGATTTCTTCCAGAAGCTCGTCCCCGATAACCCCCGTCTTTACCGCCACACCATCGAAGGCCCCGACGACATGCCCGCCCACATTCGCGCCGCCTTGACGATGAC
>CALFYN010000048.1 GCA_937952345.1 uncultured Acidobacteriota bacterium | reverse complement strand
TTAGTCAGAGTGAGTATTGTACTGTGAAAGCATGGCTACCACAATGCATGGAAGCGGCCCGCGCCACGGTGCGCGAGACTACAGTCAAACGCCGCTCAACATCTACTGGGAGATGACGCAAGCCTGTGCCCTTGCCTGCCGCCACTGCCGCGCCGAGGCCATGCCCGAACCCCACCCCAACGAACTCACCACCGAAGAGGGGCTCGCCTTCGTCAACCAGATCCCCACCTTCGGCGATCCCATGCCCCATCTCATCCTCACCGGCGGCGATCCGCTGGCCCGCAAAGACCTGTACCAAGTCATTGACCACGCCTGCTCACTCGGCATTGGAGTGTCCATCACTCCCGCCGCGACGGAGGCGCTCACCCGCGATGTCCTGGTCAAGCTGAAAGAGCACGGCGTCGACGGCCTCGGCCTGAGCCTCGATGGGTCCACCGCCGAACGCCACGACGCCATCCGCGGAGTCCCGGGCACCTTTGACCGCACCATGAACGCCATGCGCTGGGCCCAGGAACTGGAGATGCCACTCCAGGTCAACACCCTCGTCGCCGAACAGACCGCCGGCGACGTGCCGCAGATCTTCGAACTCCTCAAACCCTACGGCGTGGCCCGCTGGAGCCTGTTCTTCCTCATCTCCGTCGGCCGCGGCAAGGTGCTCGCCGCACTCACCCCCGAGGAAGGCGAGAAGCTGATGCAGTGGATCTACGACGTCTCACAGGATTCGCCTTTCATCGTCGCCACCACCGAAGCGCCTTCCTACCGCCGCGTCGCGCTCCAGCGCAAGCGCGAGCAAGGCCAGGACGCGGCCGACATAAAGAAGAGCCGCGCCACCGGAGCTTTCGGCATACGCGACGGCCACGGCATCATGTTCGTCTCGAACACTGGCGACATCTGCCCCGCGGGCTTCCTGCCGGTCACCGCCGGCAACGTCCGCCAGGACCGGATCGTCGATATCTACCGCGATTCGCCGCTCTTCAAGCAACTGCACGATCCCAAAACCTTCGACGGCCGTTGCGGCGTCTGCGAGTATCACATCCTCTGCGGCGGCTCCCGTGCACGGGCCTACGGCGCCACGGGCAATCCGCTCGCCGAAGATCCCTTCTGCCCCTACGAGCCGCTGGTGCCCATTTCGCGCACCTGAGGGCCTGGGAGGATTAACGCCCCGCTACCGCCTTCCACATCGCCCGCACCAACTGCGCCCCGAACTGCAACCGGTCCTCCGGCATCGGCAATCTCCCCAGTCGCTCGTTATGGGCAATCCGCTGTTCCATCAAGAACCCCGGAATCCGGAATTCATGCCACAACCCCTGAATCACCGTCATCCGCCCCTTCATCCCCGCCGTTGTCGTTGTTTCCGCATAGAACAACTTTCGGGAAGGATGAAAGGTCGATTCCTTCGTCAGCAGCTCAAACAGCCGCTCGGCCAAAGCGGCATGATGCTGCGCCCCCTGCGGAGGCCCCTCCAGATACTCCCCGGTCTCCGTATTGTGCAACGAATAAAACAGGTCAATCCGATTCCCCGCATCCAGCCACTTTCGAATGGCATTCCGCTGAGCCGTGATCTCCGGCATTTTCACGGGATCGTGCACATCCCAATTGCGATTCAGATCGTACCCATGCACATTGAATCGCACGCCGCCGCGGGCCACGCCATCCGGATCGCACAGCGGAAACACCTTCCAGGTCACACCTTCCCGTAGCGCCGCGTCCGCCACCAATTCCAGCACAGCGCCCTCGCCGGTCCACGAACTCCCAGCCTCCCAGCTATGCTGCCGGAACATCAGCCATATGGTCTTGGCCGCCTTCTTCGGTCCAATCGTCCACAACACCAGATCGCGTCCGTTCACCGTCTTGCCGATCTTTTCCTCAACAAACACCCCGGATCCCGCTACGCGCCGCCGCAACGCCGCCAGATTCTCGTTCGTGTACGGCACCACATGCGCGACATGCACGGAGGTTCCTTCGGCACGCACCCGCAATCGCAGGCGCGGTTCGGCCGGATCATACTCAAACGTCTCCAGCCGCTTCCAGTTCTTCCCGTCGAAGCTCACCACCGGCGGAGTGTCCTTGGTGATCGCCCCGCGATTCGGCTTGTAGTTGTACTCACCGGGCAAATCGACGATATCGAAAATCAAATCCTGCCCGGCGCGCACACCGTCGGCCCGGAAGGAATACCAGTTGGCCTGCCGGTTCCGCCCGTCCTGATCCTTCTCGCCCTTCGACCCCAGCCGCCAATGCGTTTCCGTCACCTTTTCCACGCGTCCCAGGCTGCCGCCTTCGAAGTTCGTCGCAATCGTAATGGCCGCCAGTACAGGTATCAGCACAGCCCCTCGAATGTATCAAACCCCTCACGCGCTGCGCTATCCTGAGATGTTCCCCATGAGCGAAATCGTGAATGAGTTCACCATCCAAGTGCGCCAGGTCGATGGCTACCAGTTTCTGGTCGAATTCGACAAGGAGAGCATGGGCGATTTGCGCACCGACGAAACCGCCCCGCTCGGCAAGGAAATGGGCCCCAGTCCGGCCCGCCTGCTCGCTGCTTCCATTGGCAATTGCCTCGCCGCCAGCCTGCTGTTCGCATCGAAAAAAGCAGGGCTGGCACTGGGCCCCATCGAAGCCGGCGTCAAGGTACAAGTTGTACGGAACGAGAAGAAGCGTCTCCGTATCGGAAGTATGGAAGTGACCCTCGACCCCAAGCTCAGCCCCGCCGACATGGAAAAGGCGCGCGGGCCGCGCCAGGTCTTCGAGGAGTTTTGCACGGTCACCCAAAGCGTTCAACAAGGGTTTCCCGTCGCAGTAAAGGTGAAAGGAATCGATGGCGAATAAGCGAATTGCAATCCTGACGGGCGGCGGCGACGTGCCCGGCCTGAATTCGGTAATCAAAGGAGTGGTCTATCGCGGCAGCGAGATCGGCTGCGAAGTCGTCGGCATCCGCCGCGGCTGGGAGGGGTTGACGCACATCAACTTCGATGACGCATCCAGCGTCTCGCGCTACACACTGCCGCTCACGCGTGAGAACACCCGTACAATCGACCGCACGGGTGGTACATTCCTTCACTCCTCGCGCACTAACCCGTCGCAGATGAAGAAGGTTCCGGCTTTCCTGGGCGACAAGACTTTCCCCACCAAGGAAAAGACCGCCAAGGACGGCACAAAGTCCACCGTCTACGACATTACTGACCAGGTTCTCAAAAATCTCGAAGCTCTCAAGGTCGATTTCCTCATCGCCATCGGGGGTGACGACACGCTCAGCTACGCCGCCAAGCTCGACAAGGTCGGCGTCAAGGTGATCGCCATCCCGAAAACGATGGACAACGACGTCCGCAATACCGAATATTGCATCGGTTTTTCCACCGCCATCACCCGGGCCATGGACGCCATCCAGCGCCAGCGCTCCACTGTCGGCTCCCATGAACGCGTCGGCGTTTTTCGTGTCTTCGGCCGCGATGCCGGCTACACCGCGCTCTACACCGCCTACGTCTCCTCCATCCGTTGCGCCATCCCCGAATACAAATTCGACTTGCAGAAGATGATCAAGTTGCTCGTCGATGAGAAGCACTCCAACCCCAGCAACTACTCCCTCGTCATCATGAGCGAGGGCGCCGAATGGCAGGGCTACAAGGTCCGCGAATACGGCGAGCCCGATGCCTATGGCCACCGCAAGAAGATGAGTGTCGCCGAGGATTTCAGCGACGAATTGAAGAAAGCCACCGGCGAGGAAACCATCGTCAGCGACCTCACCTATGATCTCCGCGGCGGCGAGGCCGACTTCGTCGACAAGATGGTGGCCACCACCTTCGGCAACATGGCCCTCGATTGCATCCTCACCAACCGCTTCGGCAAGATGATGGCGATCGAAAACGGCATGTACGCCACGGTGCCCATCCCTGACCCGGCGCTCGGGCCACGCAAGGTGGACATCGAAACGATGTACAACACGGAGCGCTACCGCCCCAACTACGCAAGCAAAGTGGGCCTGCCCATTTTCCTCACACGGGCGTAATCCAACCCCGCGTGAAGTCCTGGCTCAAAAACCTGTTCGGCGGATCGAAGCCTGAAGGGAACACTCCCCTTGGCGAGATCCGCCGTTCCTTCGATGAGGCTTCCGCCGACGAAGAGCACTTCCCTTCCACCATTGACCCGCGCATTTATCACGTTCAACTGATTCTGGATTGGTTCGGAGTCCAGGCCGGCGGCAGAGTTCTGGACAACGGCTGCGGCAAAGGCCGCTTCGCCCGAGTCCTCCATGACCGGCACCCCCAGGCGACCATAGTCGCCTTCGATCTCTCCGAAGCCATGCTGCACTTTGTGCCGGAGGGCATCGCCCCATGCTCCGGCACGATGACTCACCTTCCCTTCGCCTCCAATTCTTTCGATTGCGTCTACGCCACGGAATCGCTGGAACACGCCGTCGCAATCGACGTCGCGGTCGCTGAGATGTGCCGCGTGCTGAAACCCGGGGGACGTCTGGTCATCATCGACAAGAACGCCGAACATTGGGGGCGATTCAAAACCCCGCAATGGGAGAAGTGGTTTCGCCGAGATGAGCTCGAAAAACTACTGAGACGTGATTGCCGGGACGTATCCAGCCGATTTATTTCGTATTGGGAAGATGTGGAACCTGATGGTCTATTTGTGGCTTGGCTTGCGCAAAAATAGCGCACAGACCTCTCTATTGTTGTTCGCACTGCTTTCTTATTCCTGCTCCCAGCCAGCCCCGCCACCCAAGCCCAATTCCGTCGCGATTTTTCCGGTCCACGCCGTCAGTTCCGGCGAGTCCATGGATTGGCTGGGGCGTGCCCTTACGGTCGATCTGATTGACGCCGCGGGCGCCATCCCCGGCCTGCACGTCGCCGGCCCGGTCAGCACGCTGGCCGCTGCCACCCACAAGGAGCCAGCCGCCGCACTCTCCGTGGACGCTCTGCTGCGCACCGAGATCGACGAGAAGGACGGCCTGTTCCAGTTCCGCATCCAACTGATCCGCGCTTCCGACGGGGAACTGATCGGAAACCACACCATGGCCCGCGGCTCGGAAGAGATGATCCGGGTACATCACGAGATCGCCAGACTGATGGCCCGCTGGCTTGGCAAGGATGCGCCGGAACTGCCCGTCAAGAGCGGCACCAGCGACCTGGAAGCCCATTACCTCTACTGGCGAGGCCTCTCCGAGCGCTACCGGCCAGGCGGGAACCTCGAAGTTGCCTCGCAATTCTACGACCGCGCCGTGCAGCGCGATTCCTACTTCGCGGCCGCCCACGCACGGCTTGCCGAAGCGAAAGTTGCCCTACTGCGCACAGGCCGCGGCTCCAGCGCCGATGTGGATCGGGCGCGCATGCTCGCCCGCCGCGCCGTCGAACTGGGCGGTGATTCCGCCTCCGCTCATGCCGCCCTGGGAGCTTTCCTGCTGTGGATCGACTGGAAATGGGCCGAGGCATCCATGGAGTTGCGTGAAGCCATTGAGCGGCAGCCTTCTCACGCCGCCGCCAGTCAGGACTACGCAGTATTGCTCACCGCCAGCCGCCGCTTCGGTGACGCATTCTCCCAACTCGAAGCCGCGGCCCGCATCGAACCCCTGGACATAGCAGCCAACCAGTCCAATCAATGGCTGCGCCTGTATGCCAGAGGGTGGAGTCCGGATCAGGCACGTGCGGTGCCCGGCGTTCCGGTGGCTTTGCTATCCGCCATTTCCGAATCCTATGCTGGCAACCACGCCAAAGCCACCGAACTGGCCACCGCCGTGCAAGAGCAAGGCCTGCGATCACCGGTGGAACTGCTCCATGCCGCGCAAGTCTGGCGTCGAGCCGGCCGTCAGGACCGCGCCGGGCAACTGCTTGAGAAATTTCCGGGAAGCGGCCCGTTGTTTCATGCCGCGGCAGCCGCTCTTCGCTCCTCGAGCCGCGATGAAGTCATCCGCCTGATCCGTCAGGCCGTTGAGGTTCATGATCCCAACATGGTCTGGATCCACCTGCTGCCCATGTTCGATTCGCTCCGCACCGACGCCCGTTTCATTGAAATCGCCTCGCGGATCGGTCTTACCGCGGAAGAGAAACCCGCCTCGGACTAGCCGCCGGTTGATATCATCGGACGAATGATCATCGCCAACCCGCGCGGGAATTACTCCTTCATCCGTGGCATCAGCCCTTATTCGGCCGGCGCTGTCGCCGCACCTGGTTTCGGCATCGAGCATGCCCGCTTCCAGCAGCCCATTCCCCTTAAAGCAGGCTTTGCCGCCGTCGCCGCGCAACTCCAGCGTGCCGGCCGTCCCAAGCAAGCGCTGTGCGGCATGGAACTGCGCTCCCCGAAGCCCTTCACGTTTCCCGGCTTCAGCCAGTTCAACGCCGGATACGTCGATGTTCTCAAGGAGTGGGACATCCTCATGGAAGGCGGCTTGAACCCCGTCGCCCGCACCAACATCGCTCCCGCGGTGCGTCCGCCCGCCGAGCCCTCCATCTACGGATTCAGCTATACCGTACCCGCGCCAGGGTCGCCGAAGACATTCGTGGTAGCCGGCGCCGGCGAACTCCCGGAAGGCTCACTCGACCCCAAGGACGTTGTGCGCCGCGGCGAAACCTCCGCTGCCGCTCTCGTCGAAAAGGCCCGCTTCGTCATGGGGCTGATGGAGGGCCGTTTGAAGGAACTCGGCGTTTCCTGGGCCGAATCCACGGTCACGGAAGTCTACACCGTCTTCAATCTGCACGCCTTCATTGAGCAGGAGATTCTGGCCCGGATGGGCAAGGGCGCCGCCCACGGCATCACATGGCACTATTCGCGCCCGCCCATCGAGACCATTGAATTCGAAATGGATGTGCGCGGCTGCCGCCGTGAAGTCGTACTGTAGGCCGGAGGCGCCTACACTCTAGCCAGATGTAGCGCCACAATTCCGAACGTCATCCGTTCGAATTCCACCTCAGAGAACCCGCACTCCTTGAGGATCCGAGCCAGTTCCGGCGCATCGGGAAATTTGCGCACGGAGTCCGGCAGGTATTCGTAGGCTTTCGCCGATCCCGACACCATCGCCCCGATCCGTGGCAGCACCTTCATCGAATAGAAGTTGTAGAGCCGCGCAAACAATGGATTCGGGGGCTGCGAGAACTCGAGGATCGCCGCCGCTCCTCCGGGACGTAGCGCACGCCGCATCTCCTCGAATCCCTTGCGGTAATTGGCGAAGTTGCGCACGCCGAAAGCCACCGTGATCAGATCGAGCGAGGCATCCTTCACGGGCAACCGGAGCGCGTCCGATTCGAACAACGCCGAGCCAAACCGCTGCCTGGCGATCTTGGCGTGGGCTTCGCGCAGCATGGGGTGACAGAAGTCGCTGCCCAGCAATCGCCGTCCCGCGGCTTTCTCCAGTTCGATGAGCAGATCGCCTGTGCCACAGCAAATGTCCAGCACCTGCGCATCAGGCCTGCCTAACACGGGCATGACGCGCCGCACCGTGCGTGCCCGCCATCGCTTGTCGATGTTGAACGAGAGCACATGGTTCAACAGGTCATAGCGCCCGGCCACCCCACCGAACATCTCGCGCACCCAGCGCGCGGCTTGCTCTTCTCCCTGAACCCCCGCCGGTGTCGTGCCGGCCTGCTTCATGCCA
>CALFYN010000047.1 GCA_937952345.1 uncultured Acidobacteriota bacterium | reverse complement strand
GCCTGTAACCACTAATCTCCGCTGGCCGCTTACACAGTTCTTGTTACAGTCTCGACATTATTGCGCGTGCCTTGCGGAGAAACATCTTCGGCTAGGATTTGGATATGACACCGCGGTTTGCTCTCCTCTTCCTTACCACCATCCTCCAGGCTGAAGACGTCACGCTGCACTCGCCCGATGGCCGCATCCAACTCACCGCTTCCATCAACGAAGGCAAGCCGCACTACGCCGTCGGTTTCGATGGCAAGGAAGCCATCCGCCCCTCCGCGCTCGGCCTTGTCCTGGAAGGCGCACCTCGCCTGGATTCGCACTTCACGCTCGGCCGTGTCACCAGAGCCCAGCAAAGCGCCACGTGGAAGCCCGTCCATGGCGAACGCTCCGTCATCCCAGACCGCTTCCAGTCGGCGGAGATCGAGTTCATCGAGACGATTCCGCCGAAACGGAAACTGTCGATTACGTTTCGGGCCTACAACGAGGGCATCGCCTTCCGCTACGGCTCCCAAACACCATTTGTCATCGGCGGCGAATCCACTGAGTTCCGTCTCGCCCCGGGTGTCTATGGCTGGGAGACCGAGCGCGCCCAAACACCCTACAGCCGCACCCTCATCTCTGAACTCAAGCAGCCCACCGAGCGCCCTCTTCTCCTGGAACTCCCCAACGGACTGTGGGCTGCCATCGCGGAAGCCGCTGTCGAAGATTACCCATCCATGTTCCTTGCCAATCTGCGCGCAGAGCGCCATTCTCTCGGCGCGTACTTGCGAGGCACGGCCCATGTGAGCGCACCTTTCGCCAGCCCCTGGCGAGTCATCCTCATCGGCGATCGCCCCGGCGCACTACTGGAACACAACTACCTGTTGCTGAATTTGAGCCCGCCAACGCGCGTCGCGGACACATCTTGGATCAAGCCCGGGAAGATCCTTCGCGAAGTCACGCTCTCCACGCGTGGCGGCATGGAAGCCGTCGATTTCGCTGCTAAACACGGTATCCAGTTCATCGAATACGACGCCGGATGGTACGGCCACGAATACGAAGAGCAGTCGGACGCCACCAGAGTCAGTGTGGATCCGCGCCGTCTGCGCCAGGAACCGGAATACCAGGGACTCGACCTGCAGCGCGTCCTTGCGTATGCGAAGCAGAAAGGCATCGGCGTCTGGCTCTACGTCAACCGCCGCGCCCTCGAACGACAACTCGACGACATCCTTCCGCTATTCGCGCGTTGGGGCGTGGCGGGTGTGAAGTACGGCTTCGTCAACGTGCATACGCAGGATTGGACGCGCTGGCTCTACAACGCGATCGCCAAGGCCGCCGAGCATCGCTTGATGCTCGACATCCACGATGAGTTCCGCCCCACGGGACTCAGCCGGAGCTATCCGCATCTGCTCACGCAGGAAGGAATCCGAGGCAATGAGGAGATGCCCGATGCGCATCACAGCACGGTGCTTCCGTTCACGCGCATGCTCGCCGGCGCGGCTGATTACACCTATTGCTGGTTCGATCAGCGCCTGAAGAACACGTGGGGGCATCAACTCGCGATGACCGTAGTGATCTATAGCCCGCTGCAGTTCATCTACTGGTATGACCGGCCGCCGATGTTTACGGAGACCACTCCAGGCATGGAGTTCCTCGCCCGTGTGCCCACCACGTGGGATGACACGAAGGTGCTCGACGGACGCCCCGGTGAATTCGCCGCGATTGCGCGCCGCAAGGGCGATGCATGGTTTCTCGGCGTCATCACCAACAACGAAGCCCGTAAGGTTCGCATCGCCTGCAACATGCTACAGCCCGGACTCACCTACGAGGCCACGCTCTACACCGACGGCGATGGCCCGCGCGACGTGCGCGCATCGAAGCAACGCGTCAGCGCGAATCAAACCCTGGAACTCGCGCTGCAAGCGCGCGGCGGCGCGGCCATTGAGCTACGGCCGCTGCGCTAGCGTGACCACAGCAACCACACGAAGAACGGGCCGCCCAGCAGCGCCGTGGTCACACCCACGGGGATCTCAATTGGCGCCAGCACACTGCGCGAAATGGTATCGCAGAGCACCAGAAAGGCTCCACCGCCAAAGATCGACGCAGGCAGCAGCAGCCGGTAATCCGGTCCCACCACCTTGCGCAACAGGTGCGGCACAATCAATCCGACAAAGCCGATCGGCCCTGTCACCGCGGTTGTCGTTCCCACAAGAATGGTCCCCACCACGAATCCCTGCCAGGTCACCTTGCGGCAATCCACGCCGCGCCCGATGGCCCATGTCTCTCCGAATGAGATGACGTTCCACACGCGCGCCATGCGTAGCATCCACACGCTGGCCGGCACAATGGCGATGGCCAGCCACAACAGGACTCGATACTCCACCGCATCGATGCCACCCATCAGCCAATGCGTGATCTGAAAGCTCTTCGTGATTCCCGCCATGCTGTGCAGCAGCAGGATGACAGCGGTGCAGATGCCGTTGATCGCGATGCCGGTCAACAGCAAGGTAAACGATGAGAAGCGCCGCGCTTGCCCGAGTGCCGAAACCAGAGCGATCACAGCCGCGGCACCGCAAAGAGCGGACACCCATACGACAGGGAATCCCGCATCGTCTCCGGGGTATAAGGCGATCGCCGACACAGCGCCCAACGACGCCGCGGCGGTCACACCCAAGCTCGAGGGCGTCGCCAGCGCATCGCGCAGCAGCGCTTGAAACACGGCGCCAGCGCCCGACAGCGCCGCTCCGGTCAGCAACGCCAGCAGTGTCCGCGGCACACGAAGATTGAGGAAAATGTTCCAGTCCGGCGCTTCCTGGCGAAACAGCTTCGCGTAGTCCATCCCCGATCCTCCGAGGAACGGGCACACTGCCGCCGTCACCGCCGCTGCCAGCACCGACAGCGCCAACACCTTGTATGCCTGCCCGCGAAGATCAGCGCCCATAGGTCAGAAACACCCGTCCGTCGTCACCGGCGTGCCAGTAAAACGGCACATGAAACACCTCCCGCAAACGTCCTGGCTCCAGGGCTTCACAAGGAGCGCCATCAGCCACCAGCCTTCCGCGATCGAGTAACCAGATGCGATCGCTGTTTTGCGCCGCCAGCGCCAGATGGTGCGTCACCACTACCACCAGGTGCCCGGCGGATTTTAACTCCGCGAACAGTTCCCACAGCAGCGCCTGATTCTCAGGATCGAGATGTGCGCTCGGCTCATCGAGCAACAGCACCGGAGCCTGCTGGCAAAGGGCAGCGGCCAGCAGCACACGCTGTTGCTCTCCACCGCTGAGCGATTGGAAACGCCGCCCGCGGAACTGCTGCAAACGAGTCCGGCGCAAGGCATGTTCCATGTGTTCGTGGTCCTCCGCGCTCTCGTACAGTCCGTGCCCGTAGGGAATGCGGCCGGTCAACACAACCTCTTCCACAGTGAAGGGCACTTCGCGCGGTACATGCTGGGGCACGTGCGCCACCATGCGGCATAGCTCATCGCGGCGCAGCGTGTCCAGGCGCTTGCCCTGCACGGAACAAGAGCCCTTCCATGGCGTCTTCTGGCCGGCGAGCAGATCGAGCAACGTCGATTTCCCCGCTCCATTCGGCCCCACGATCGCCACCACTGCCGGCGAGTCCACTGCCGCTGTGACATCGCGCACCACGGGTTCCGCGGCGCCGTAGCGGTAACTGAGGCCGTCCAATCGCAGCATGCTCACCGGCGGCCCTCCAGCATGCGCGCGAAGGCCTCGGCGGCATCCACCACGCGTGGACCCGGCACGACGAAGATATCGGCCGCGACGGCGAAGGCTCTGCCGCTGGCCGCTGCCCGCACACCCTTCTGCGCCTTCCACATGCGCTCCACCGCGGCCTTCTGCTGCGGCGTCACGGTTGTGGTCACGGACATGTCCCCCATATCGACGATGACATCGGGATCCAGCCGTATCACGGACTCGATGGAGATTTGCGGATAGGTCACCGGCGAATCGCCGAGCACATTGCGTCCGCCGGCGATGCGAATCAGTTCATTGAGAAACGAGCCACGCCCCACGGCGATGATTCCATCCAAACGCCCGGGGGTGCGTCCGACGATGAACAGCAGCGTTCGCCGCGGTTTGCCCACTGTCTTCTGCTCCAACGCCCGAAGGCGCTGCCGGATGCGCTGTTCCAGCGCCGCACCCGATTGTTCCATGCCCATCGCGGTTCCGATCTGCCGCATCGACAGCAGCGTCTCTTCGAGGTTCGTATTCCGCAGCGCGAGTGCGCGTATTCCCAGACTCTGCAGTTGCGCGACCGTCTGCCGCTGCTCGGCATGCAGCAGAACAAGATCCGGCTTGAGCCTGGCGATGGCCTCCACGTTCGGCTTGAGGTAGTTCCCCACTCGGGGAAGCTTCTCCACCTCCGGTGGATAGTGGCAGAACTCGGAAACACCGACCAGTGATGCTCCCGCACCCATGGCATACACGGTCTCGGTGAAGCCGGGCGCTGTCGACACTACACGCTGCGGACCTGCCGCCCATAGCGAAGCCGTCAGCCACAGCGCTAACCACATAACGTCATGCCAGCATCCTTTCCAACACTTCAGGTCGAGAATGTTCCATCAGCCAGCCGGCGAGCCTGTCATACATAGCCGACTTATCCACTGCCACGACATCCAGACCCAGCAGTTCTTTCACGCCCAACGGGTTGTCGAAGGCGCCATGCAGATAGGTGCCCATGACCCTTGCGATGCGACAGCCTTCGGGGCGGCCATCCGCCATGTGCGCGAACGGTTCGCCGCCTTCGGCAATTGTGACGCCCATGTGAATCTCATAGGCGCGAAAGGGGACGCCGCCGCGAGTGCGCACATCGACGACGCGAGTCACCTTGTCGCGCTGCAGCACAGTGCTCGCCGGCAGCAGGCCCAGGCCTTCGACAGCGCCATGGTGGGACTCGACGCCATCCGGATCTTCCACGCGCAGGCCCAGCATCTGATAGCCGCCGCAGATACCGACAATCCGCGCACCGCCGGCATGCTGGCGATGGACCCACTCATCCAAACCTTGCTCCCGCATCCAGAGCAGGTCTTCGATGGTGTTCTTCGTTCCCGGAAGGAAGACGACTCGATACTGCCGGTCCACGGGCTTCGTGATCCAGGCCACCGGACCAAGTGCCCGGAAGTCAGTGAAGTTCGAAATCCGGGGAAGCCGGATCACCGCGATGCCGCTGTCGCCTGCAACGCTCTCCTCAATTGACAGACAGTCCTCATCATCCAACGCGATGTCACGCGCAAAGGGGAACACGCCGAGACACGGAATGCCGAGGCGCTGCTCCAGGAAGCGCACCCCTTCGTCGAACAGGCGCACATCGCCGTGAAAGCGGTTTACGGCGAATGCACGAACCAAGGCACGTTGCGAGGTGGGGAGCAGATCCATGGTTCCCACCAACGAGGCAAACACGCCGCCGCGTTCGATATCCGCGACCAGCAGTGCCCGTGCTCCAACCCGTTCGGCAAAGCGCAGATTGGTGATATCGCGATCGAACAGATTGACCTCGGCAACGCTACCCGCACCTTCGCAGACGATCCAGTCAAACTGCGCGGCCAGCTTATCGTAGCTTTCGAAGGCCAGATCCATCAGCGCCGGTGTGTGGTTGTAATAGCGGGCCGCCTCTACTGATCGCCAAACGCGGCCACGAACCACCACCTGCGAGGCCCGCTCCGATTCCGGCTTCAACAGCACGGGGTTCATGTCGGCCATGGGCGGTAATCCGCAGGCTTCCGCCTGCATCGCTTGCGAACGGCCGATCTCTCCACCCTCGATACAGGGATAGGAGTTGTTCGACATGTTCTGCGCCTTGAACGGCGCGACCTTGCGGCCACGCTGCGCGAGCAGGCGGCAGAAGGCGGCAGTGAACCAGCTTTTACCGACATGCGATGCGGTGCCGCCAATGAAGAGAGCTTGCGCCATCCGTGATTCGACCTGATAGGGTTTCGCCGGCACGAGCACCCCAGCCCTCCCTTCGAGAGCGAAGCGAAATCAGCCTTGGTGGCTGTTCCCGGGCAGGTCTTCGGACTTCAGGGCTCCCTACCGGCTGCGACTTCCCGGCCTGGTGGCCAGTGTCGGATTGCAGCTTTCGTTCCCTTTACCGCTGCGGGGCAGTTCCGGCTTCGCACCGGATTCCCTTTTCAACGCCCTCCCTGGAAGGCGTACCTTGGAAGTTACACGATAACACAGCAATGCTGGCAATCATTCCCCTTCTACTATCGATACTGGACGGCGCCGACTGGCCGGAGTGGCGTGGCGCGGGCCGTCAGGGCGTATGGACTGAGACCCGGGTGGTGCGCACGTTGCCCGCTGAGGGATTGCGGGTGAAATGGTCGATGCCTCTTCGCCCGGGTTATTCCGGACCCTCCGTGTCGCGGGGCCGCGTGTTCGTGATGGATCACGAGAAGGGCGCGGGGACCGCTGTTACGGAGCGAATCCTGTGCCTTGACGAATCCACCGGACGCATTCTCTGGACAAAGACCTGGCCCGCGGACTATCGCGGGCTGGACTATCACAACGGCCCGCGCATCACTCCCACGGTTGACGGCGATCGTGTTTATGCTTTGGGCGCCAAGGGGGCGCTTTACTGCCTGCGCACTGCCGACGGCAAGGAGATATGGTCGGCCGATTTCGTGCGTGACTTTCAGGCGGAGATCCCCGGGTGGGGGACCTCCAACGCGCCCATCGTGCACGGCAATCTGCTTATCGCCCTGACCGCGGGCAAGGGCAACGCCAAGGTGGCCGCATTCGACAAACTGACCGGCAAGGTCGTTTGGAAGTCGCTCTCTTCGGACGATTCCGAGCCCGGCTACTCGCAGCCGATCCTGATCCATAACCCGCAGCCGCAACTGATCGTGTGGCATGCGACGGCTGTCGATGCACTCGATCCGGCGACCGGAAAGCAGATGTGGTCCCACCCGTTTCGCGTTCGCATGAATACTCCCATCGCCACGCCCGCGTGGTCAGCGCCGCATCTGCTGGTATCCGGATTCTTCGACGGCGCACGGATGCTGACGGCCGGGGCGGCGCAGGCCGAAGTGCTTTGGCGAAGCGACGGCAGCAACGAGGTGAAGAGCGACAAGCTGCATACTTTGATGAGCCAGCCCATCATCGACGGGGATTATGTCTATGGGGTATGCAGCTTCGGGCAGCTTCGCTGTCTGCGGCGATCGACCGGAGAGCGTGTTTGGGAGACGCAAGCCGCCACGGTGGAGCGGGTCCGGAACACATCGGCATGGCTGGTGCGGCATGAAGACCGGACGGTGATATTCAATGACCGGGGTGAATTGATCCTGGCGCACCTGCGGCCTTCGGGGTATGACGAGATCGGGCGGACGACGATCATTGAGCCGACTTCGCCACCGGGAGGACGCCGCGAAAAGAAGGCTGTGGTCTGGTCGCACCCCGCCTTCGCCAACCGGCACATTATCGTTCGAAACGACGAGAAGATCGTCCGGCTGTCGCTGGATGAGAACGACTACCGTTAACCGGGAGCGCGAGTTGGGTTCGTTTTTCACTTTTTCCGTTGGCCTGTAAAACTTAAAAAAGTGTCAGATTTTGTAAAGTAGTGTATTCAGCCGGTTTCCCTTGGGTTCGTTTCTTCATTTTTT
>CALFYN010000046.1 GCA_937952345.1 uncultured Acidobacteriota bacterium | reverse complement strand
CTCGGCAGCTACGCCTTCAATCGCGACAACGCCGATTTCAAGGTGAACTACAACCCCACGCAGAAGTCCTCCATCTTCGCCCGCTACAGCATCTCGCCCAGCGATATCTTCGATCCTCCGTCGCTCGGCCCAGCGGGCGGCGATGCGCTCGCCGGCGGCCAGCCCGGCAACGCTCCGGGACGCATTCAGTCGGCCTCGGTCGGCGGCACCTACACCATCAGCCCGCGCGTTCTCGTCGATGCCACCGTCGGTTTCACCCGCCAGCGTCTGGGCGCGCAGAACGTCGACATCGACAAGAACTACGGCCTCGACGATCTGAAGATCCCCGGCACCAACGGCGCCGACCGCTTGCAGGGCGGCTATCCGCGATTCACCATCTCCGGCTGGTCTTCCATCGGCAATCCCAACGTCTCCAACCCGTTCCTCTTCCGCGACAATCAGTACGTCGTGTCCGGCAACCTCAGCTATGTTCGCGGTACGCACAACTTCCGCTTCGGCGGCGAATACACTTACTACACCATCAACCACTTTCAACCCCAGGCATCGAACGGCCCGCGCGGTGGATTCAACTTCACTGGCGGTTTAACCGCACTTCGCGGCGGCGCTGCCCCAACTCTCTACAACGGCTACGCGGACTTCCTGCTCGGCCTGCCCCAAACCATGGGCAAGGACGTGCAGTTCATCAATCCCGCCGCCGTGCGCATGCCCGGCTATGGCTTCTACGCCCGCGATCAATGGCAGGTCACCCGCAAGCTGACCTTGAACTACGGTGCGCGTTTTGAACGCTACCCCTTCGCTACACGCGACCACCGAGGCGGCGAGCGTTACGACCCTGTCACCGATGTCGTGCTCATCGGAGGCGTCGGCGGCGTGCCCACCGACACTGGAGTCAAGGTGCCCACCGTGCAAGTGGCGCCGCGCTTCGGTCTCGCCTATCGCGTCACCGAAAAGACCGTGCTTCGCGCGGGCTACGGCATCTCCATCGATCCCGACACGTTCCGCTACATGCGCGATTCCTACCCCGCCACCATCTCCACGCAGTTCGGAGGCGCCAGTGCTTTCCAGGCCGCGGGTTCGCTGCGTACGGGCTTGCCGGAAATCGTCGGCCCCGACGTCAGTTCCGGCCGCATCACGCTGCCCCGCGCCGTCGGCACCGTCACGTGGCCGGAAGAGTACCGCCGTGGCTACTTCCAAAGCTTCAACTTCACACTCCAGCGCGATCTCGGCGCCGGCTTCAATCTCCAGACCGGATACGTCGCCACCCGCGCCGTCCGCCAAACCGCCATCCACAACATCAACTACGGCACGCCCGGCAGCGGCAACAACGGCCGCGTCCTCGCGCGCCAGTGGGGCCGCATCGCCAATATCAACATGTACACTCCCTTCAACGGGTCGAACTACAATTCCTGGCAATCGCAGCTCACCCGCCGCTTCGCCCGCGACGGCATGATCGGCCTCTCCTACACTTGGTCGAAGACGCTCAGCTTCGCCGACAACAACGATTCCGGCCTCACCTGGAACTGGCCCGACATGTGGGGACGCAACCGCGCACTCGCCGGCTTTGACCGCACCCACAACCTGCAAATGTACGGCGTCTACACGCTGCCCTTCGGCCGCGGCCAGAAGTACGCCAGCAGCGGCGTAGCCTCGCACATCATCGGCAACTGGCAGTTGAACGGCGTCTTCAGCACCTATACCGGCACTCCGTTCACAGTCGGCACCGCGGGCACCAGCGTCGATGCGCCCGGCAATACGCAGACCGCTGATCAGGTGCTGCCCGAAGTGCGCAGACTCGGAGGCATCGGACGCGGCGTCAGCTACTTCGACCCCGCCGCCTTCGCTCCCGTCACCGCCGTGCGCTTCGGCACCACCGGCCGCAACATTCTGCGCGGCCCGGGACTCGTCAACCTCGACGCCAGCATCTTCCGCGACTTCGCCATCACCGAGCGTTTCAAGATGCAATTCCGCGCCGAGGCCTTCAACGTGTCCAACACCCCGGCATTCAACAATCCCGGCGCTACGGTTTCCTCGGCGACGCGTAACCCCGATGGCTCCATCCGCGCTCTCAATGGCTACACAGAGGTGACCTCCGCGCAAGCCACGGAACGGCAGTTCCGTTTTGCGCTAAAGTTCTCCTTCTGATGCACTCTATTCTTCTTCTCTCCGCGGCTGTGGCACTCACCGCCGCGGAGAGCGCCGATGTCGTCATCTACGGCGGCACCGCGGCCGCTGTTTCCGCCGCCGTCGAAATCAGCCGCAGCGGGCGCAGCGTGGCCATCGTCGCCCCCGAACAGCACATCGGCGGCATCATGGTGGATGGCCTCGGCAGCGCCGACATCAACAATCACTGGTTCCGTAACGACTACGCCGTGGGCGGATTGGCCGCGGATTTCTACCGCCGCATTGCCGCGAAGTACAAGAAACACGATCCCGTGCACAAGTTCGAATCGCACATCGCCGAAGCCGTCTTCGAAGACTGGCTCCGCGAAGCGCGCATCGCGGTGCATCGTGGCCGCCGATTGCGCGAGCCGCTCGCAAGCGCCGTCGAATGGGCCCCGGGCACCCGCAAGCTGAAGGCCATCACCACCGCATCCGGCGAGCGCTTCGAAGCCGCCGTCTTCATCGATGCCACCATCGAAGGCGATCTGCTGCAAGCCGCCGGAGTCGAAATGACCTGGGGCCGCGAGGCCAACGCCAAGTACGGTGAAACGAAAAACGGCATCCGCGCCGAAACCACCCATGCGCAGTTCAAGGTGCGTGTGGATCCATACCGCATCCCCGGCAATCCATCGAGCGGCATCATCCCCACCATTCAGGACGAGCCGCTCGGCACACCCGGAGCGGGCGACAACAATATCCAGGCATTTTGTTTCCGCCTCTGCCTCACCAAAGATCCCGCCAATCGCGTCCCCTTCCGCAAACCCGCCTCCTTCGACCGCTCGCAATACGAGATCTACTTCCGATACGCCAAAGCAGGCGGCAAACTCTGGACGCCCGGCGCCAACCTCCCCAACGGCAAGACCGATCTCGGTAGCTGGCACGATCTGTCAGCCAATCTCTACGGCATGAACCGCGACTGGCCGAACGGATCCTCCGAAACAAGAAAGCGCCTCTATGTTTTTCACCGCGAGTTCACCGAAGGACTGCTGTGGTTGCTCGCCAACGATCCCGAAATCCCCGAGGAGACTCGCTCCGTCTGGCGGCAATGGGGCCTGGCGAAAGATGAGTTCACCGACAACGGCAATTTCCCGCGCCAGTTGTACGTCCGCGACGGACGCCGCATGGTCTCGGATTACGTCATCACCGAACACCACACGCGGCGCGTCAATCCCACACCGGTCCCCGATCCCGTAGCCGTCGCCTTCTGGCCCACCGATACGCACAGCGTACGGCGCATCGTGCGCGATGGCGCGGCCTACAACGAAGGCTTCGTCTTCGACGACGACAACTGGGGACCATTCGGCATCTCCTACCGCGCCCTCACGCCGCGTCCCCGCGAAGCCACCAATCTGCTCACTCCCACCTGCCCATCATCCTCCCATGTCGCCTATGGCGCCATCCGCCTCGAGCAGACATTCCTCTCGCTCGGCCAGGCCGTCGGAGCGGCCGCCGCACTCGCCGTGCGCCACGGCACATCAGTACAAGAAGTGGACTACCAAGCGCTGCGAAAACAGCTCATCGCCAGTGGCCAGGTGATCTCCCTCTCGCTGGTTCCCGCCAAGACGCGCTAGACCGCCTGCACTACCGCGCTCACCGGCTTCGATCCCACCGGCACCATCGTCAGCAGCGTGGGAAACTTCGCCCGCCGCACCGCCGATTGCGTCAGCACCGCCATATCGCCGCTCTGCTTGTTCAGCACCAGGATGTATTGGTTGTCCGGCGTGATCGCCACATACGAAGGCTCGGCCCCCATCTGCAGCGACGCGGCCAGCTTTCGCGATTCGATGTGAATGATGGAAAGCTGCCCCGCCTTCGGATTCGTCACAAACAGCAACTCCGGCGTATCCTTGGCCACCGGCGAAGCTGCCATCTCCGCCGGACCGCTCCCCGCGAGAATCGTCTCCGCCACTTCCGTCCAGTACGGATACACAATCGCCACCCCATCCGATCCTTCACCGGAAACGAACAATTCGCCGCCGTTGTCCTTGAAGCAGAAGTAGTCGGGACGCATCGCCAGCGGAAGCCGCACCACCAGCTTCGAAGACTGCGTATCGAAGAAGCTGATCCGCCGGTCGCGATGACCGACAATCCACTGCCGCCCGTCCTTGCGGAATCGCACCAGGCCCAACTCCGAACCGCAATCGACGCGCCATAGCTTGTTCGCTTCGAGATCCGCGGCGCCCACCTGCC
>CALFYN010000045.1 GCA_937952345.1 uncultured Acidobacteriota bacterium | reverse complement strand
GTCCTCCAGCATGGAAGGGAGCTTCTGCCGAGATGCATTGCGGCGAGCTTTGCGCCGCGCTACGCCGGAGATTTTCAATACGGACCAGGGACCGCAGTTTACCAGCGAGCGCTTTCTTGGGATTTTGAAGAAACGCGGCATTGCGATCAGCATGGATGGAAAGGGGCGCTGCCTGGACAACGTGTTCGTCGAGCGGTTGTGGAGAAGTGTGAAGCATGAGGAGGTGTACCGCAAGGACTACACCGATGCCGCCGAATCACGAGCGGGTCTGGGGCGGTACTTTGATTTCTACAATCATCGTCGTCCACATCAGAGTTTGGAATATCGCACACCGGCGGAAGTCTACGGAGTGCAGCGGAAGCAAAAGGAAGAGGAGGCTTCTTTTGAATGGGGGCTCTGCCCCCTAACCCCCGGGATTTAGCGCTTTGGGCCATTCCCGGTGTGGTTTTAGGGGCCAGCTCGTTGGGCCGGCCCACACCGGTATACGGACCCAGCGCGGCGCTCGGGTTGCGTCCCCGCATTGCCCTACCCTCCGCGTGGGCACTGGAGAGGTTAGCAGAAACCGGCGGCCTTCGGGCAGCCAAACACGAGGTCAAATCAGCCTCCGCGAGGTTAACTTAAACCCGTCGAAAATCTGTCTTGACTTTGGGGTCCACCATAGGGCAGGCTCGCGGATCGAAATCCGGGCTGAACTCACGAGCGAACTTGAAGAAAAACAGCAGGCAAGGACCCAATCGGCGGGTGGGCCACGAAGTGAAGAATTTTGGCCCGGTGAAACTTTGATCCGCGATATCGATGTAGTCATGCCACAGATGGGTGAGAGTGATCGAGAAGGAACGCTTACGAAATGGCTTAAGAGAACTGGAGACTACGTTCGCACCGATGAGCCACTCTTCGAGATCTCAACCGATAAAGTCGACTCCGGGATACCCTCCCCCGCAACAGGAGTTCTTCAGATAATCGTCGAGGAGGGAAAAACCGTCGATGTCAACGCCGTCGTAGCGCAGATCAGTACTTCTCAACCGCCGCCAAAGACGGCTCCAGCAACCCGAGAAGTCGAGCCAAAAGCACTGTATGCCCAGCCACCGGGAACGCCTACCGGGCAACGGCCCGTTAGTCTGGAACGTCTGAGGCCGACTCCCGGACGTCCACTGCCAGTAAATACGCCCCAGCCAGACGATCGCCTGTCTGCGGCGGCGATACCGAAGGGAGCCGAAACGAGGCCACGGCAACAAACCCAGTCCCGGCCGAGTAGCCCACCCACAGATTCGCCAGGCTCAGCAACTGTGCGATCCTCAGATACCCCGACGCCCACGAGCCGAGAACGAACCGCTTCGCCGCCGGACCAGGCGGGCGCGCGCGCAGGCCGGCGCCCTTCCAAGACCGCCGATTCACCGCCGCCAGTTCAGAAGCGCAAGCCACCTTCGTCAGAGGATCCCACTTGTGGCGAGACATCTCCCAACGCCATCAGAGGTGACGGCTTCGTGGTCGTAACCGAACACCCCACCCGACCAGGTGAAGCACCAGCCTCCAAAAGGGGGGCGACATCCACCGACGCCGGTAGTTCCTCCGGTCCCGTACCGCGTCCAACTCCTAAGGCAACGTCCACATCAATGGCCTCTGACAAGTCCGAAAACCCCACGACTGGATCTGGACAACACAGCGATCGGGCTTCCGGCGCCGAGGCAGCAGCAACCGGAGGATCCGCGGACGACGCACGATCCTTTCCACCTCGCCCGAGCGAGCCGACTGTGAAGTCGGCACCGCCGACGCGGAATGTCAATTTCTTATCGTCGGTCCACAGCAAAATACTATTCGGTTTAATCGTGCTTTCTGGCCTGTTGTTCGTGCTACTCGCGCCGATACCCACTAAAGACTCGATGCTAAACGTCC
>CALFYN010000044.1 GCA_937952345.1 uncultured Acidobacteriota bacterium | reverse complement strand
TCAGGCTCTAATATCGGGCCTCGCACATTACCCCATCGCCGCGGTCGCTCTTTGAAAACCGAATCCAAAATGAGGACACGACACGTGTCCCTACAGCACCCGCCGCCGGCCTAGAACAGCAAGCCCCAGCCCCAGCAGCGCCATCGGCAACGATCCCGGCTCAGGCACGGCATCGCCCGCCACAAAGTAGTAGTTCCCGTTCGTCCACGCGCCCCAGGTATCCGTGCTCGTATTCCCCAATAGCATCGTGTTCGCCGCATAGGGCGTCGATCCGATGTTCGCCATGGCGCCCCATTGCGCAGCAGTTGCCCCGAACCGCCCCGATCCGAACACCAGCGCGTACGTTCCCGCGCTCAGTGTCGCCGATACCGTGGCCGTCGTCAGGCTCCCTGCGGTATACCCCACCGGCGGGCTCAGCAGAGCCGTCACCAACGGCGTAAACGTGTTCGGCGTGCCGGGAAACGATGACATGTCCGCAATCGGTACGATCGCCCCAAACACCGTCGTCCCCGTACACGGACAGGCAATCGTGCTCAAATACAGCGTCGCCCCGAAGCTCGTGATGTGTGTATCCGTCGGCAGTGTAAACCGCCATCCCAGATACTGACTTGGGTTCGCAACGTGCGAACCAAGCCCCGTGTAGGTTCCCGTGAAGTTCCCGGACTCCAGAATCACGCTTCCGGACACGGGTCCGGCACACCCCAACACAACCATCAGCAACCCCATTCGATACATGGCTTGGGAATCCTCCAGCCATCTATGCGTCAAACACCCGCCGGCGGGGTCAAACTCGTCCCGGATACCACCGCCGCAGCCATTCCTCCACAATCTCGAAAGGATTGGCCTCGCGCCCCGCCACCCGCTCGGCGCCCGCTCGCAGTTCCTCCACCGGCATCCGGTCCAGCAGCCGCTCCCGCAGCATCTCGCGCAGCCGCGCCGTCCACAGGTCTGACCCATTTCGGACCAACTTATCCTTAATAGCCCGCACCGCCCCCAGCAGTTCCACCGTCCCCTTCCCTTCGTTGGCCACCGTCCGCACGATCGGCGTATCCAGCCGCGCATGGTCCGACGCCAGCAGCAGCATGGCCCGCAGTTCCTGCTCCAGCCGGTCCGCTCCCGGTTGGTCCGACTTGTTGATCGCGAACACATCGGCGATCTCCATGATCCCCGCCTTGATCGCCTGCACATCGTCGCCCATGCCCGGCACCAGCACCACCACCGTGACATCGGCCAGCCGCGCGATCTCCACCTCGTCCTGTCCCACGCCCACCGTCTCGATGAGGATCGCCTCGCGCCCCGCCGCATCCAGCAGCAGCGCCATCTCCAGCGTCCCGCGCGCCAGTCCGCCCATCTGCCCGCGCGTCGCCATCGAGCGGATGAACACCCCCGCATCGCCATGGTGATGCTGCATGCGGATGCGGTCCCCCAGAATCGCCCCGCCCGAATACGGGCTCGACGGGTCCACCGCGATGATCCCCACTGTCTTGCCTTCCGCCCGCAACGCCCGCGCCAGTTGATCCACCAGCGTGCTCTTCCCCGCCCCAGGCGCGCCCGTCACGCCCACGATCATCGCCCGCCCCGTATGCGGAAACAGCGCCGCCAGCAGTGCCTCCGCCTCGGGCCTCCGGTTCTCGATCGCCGTCGCCGCCCGCGCCAGCGCGCGCACGTCGCCCGCCAGAATGCGCTCGGCGTCCATCACGCGTTCAGCAACTGCCGCGCGATCACCAGCCGCTGGATCTCGCTCGTCCCTTCCCCGATCGTCATCAGCTTCACGTCCCGGTAGAACTTCTCCACCGGGTAGTCCTTGATGAAGCCGTACCCGCCATGGATCTGCAGCGCCTCGTTGCAGATGTCCACCGCCGCTTCACTGGCGAACAGCTTCGCCATCGCCGACTCCGTGGTCACGCGCCGCCCCGCGTCCTTGCGCGCCGCCGCCTTGTATGTCAGCAGCCGCGACGCCTCGATCGCCGTCGCCATGTCCGCCAGCTTGTGCTGGATCGCCTGGAACTCCGAGATGAACCGCCCGAACTGCTTCCGCTGCTTCGAGTACTTGAGCGCCGCTTCATAGGCGCCCTGCGCCAGCCCGATCGACAGCGCCGCAATCGAGATGCGCCCGCCATCGAGCGTCCGCAGGCTGTCCACGAACCCTTCGCCCTCCTTGCCCAGCAGTTGCGAGGCCGGCAGCCGGCAGTTCTCAAACAGCACCTCGCCCGTGGAGCTCGCCCGGAACCCCATCTTGTTCTCCTTCTTGCCCAGCCGGAACCCGGGCGTACCCCTCTCGAACAGGAACGCCGAGATGCCATGCTGCGAAGCCGCGCGGTCCGTCACCGCCATCCCCACGCACAGGTCCGCGTTGTGTGCGTTCGTGGTGAAGGTCTTGCCCCCGTTCACAATCCAGTCTTCGCCATCGCGCACCGCCACACTGCGCGTGCCCGCCGCGTCCGATCCCGCTTCCGGCTCGGTCAATGACCAGCAGCCGATCCACTCGCCCGTGGCCAGCTTCGGCAGATACCTCTGCTTCTGCTCCTCGCTGCCCGCCAGGTAGATATGGTTCGAACACAGCGACGTGTGCGCCGCCACGATCAGCCCCACCGACGGATCCACCCGCGACAGCTCCTCTACAATGATCGAGTAGTCGATGTAGGTGAGCCCCGCCCCGCCGTACTGCTCCGGGAAGATCGAGCCCATGTAACCCAACTCGCCGCACTTGCGGATCACCTCCGTGGGGAACGTCTGCGTCTCGTCCCACTCCATCACGTGAGGCGCCACTTCGCGCTCGGCGAAGTCCCGCACGCTCTTGCGCAGGTGCTCCTGTTCCTCGCTGAATTCGAAGTTCATGCCCGCCTAGACGATCTCTTCCTTCGCCGCGTCCCACTTCACCTGGCGGTTCTGCCGGTAGCTCTCCACCGCCATGCGGCAGGCGATCGACACACGGAAGCCCAGCTCCAGCGGGCAGTTCGGCTCCTTGCCCGACCGTATCCCATCGAGGAAGTTCTGCATGTGCGCCCGCGGCTCTGTCCGCGACTGCCCCAGCACTTCCTCATCCTTCGGCCGATTCACCTTCTGCGGCGTCATGCGGATCTGCTGCGACTTCACGATGGTCGCATCCGTCCCCAGCACATGCTCGGCCACCCCAAGCTGGTTGTTGCCGAACCCCGATGCCCACGTGAACAGGATCTCCTCGGGATGCTCCATCGACACGTTCATCGTGTCCGGTACCTCGCGCCCGTCCTTCCACAGGTACACGCCGCCCGTGGTCGTCACCGACTTCGGGATCTGCAGGTTCAGGCCCTTATACCAGAAGGCCAGTTGGTGGCACATGTTCTCGTAGAAGTTGCCGCCCGAGTAATCCCAGAAGAAGCGCCAGTTGATATAGCGGTTGGCGTCGAAGTCGCGCTTCGGCGCTTCGCCCAGAAACTGGTTCCAGAGGATGTTCTCCGGGTTCATGTCCGGATACACCGGCCGCGCCCACTGCGGCTTGCTGTGCGGCGTGTTGCGGAACATGTGCGCCTCGACCATCGTGATCTTGCCCAGCTTGTTCGATGCAAGCATCGACTGCGCATCGGCCATCGTCCCCGACGATACGCCCTGGTGCCCGATCTGCACCGTGCGCTTGCCCGCCACCTTCTGCCAGGCGGCCCGCATGCGCTTGGCGTGCTCCACCGTGAAGGCCATCGTCTTCTCTTGATACACGTGCTTGCCCGCCTCGAGCGCCGCCACGAAGTGCTCGCAATGCAGATGCTGTGGCGTGGCGATGAGCACCGCATCGACGTTCTTGTCATCGAGCAGATAGCGGTAGTCGAGATAGGTCTTGGCGTTCGGGGCCACGCTCTTGGCTTCTTCCAGCCGCCGCGTGTAGATGTCGGCGAAGGCCGTGAACTCGGTGTTCGGGCAGCCCATCGCCTCGCGCACGATCTCCATGCCGCGCGCACCGGGACCGATGATGCCGAGCCGGATGCGCTCGTTGGCGCCCAACACCTGCGACGGGGCGAGACTGCCGGCCAGGCCGGTGGCGACACTGCCAATGAACTTACGGCGCGAATCCATCATGAGGGGGAATGAGGCTCCTTCACGTTCATCGTATCATTGCTGTGGAGGTTGGTCATGAGATTGTTCGTTTGGCTGGCGCTCGCCGGGTGCCTGTTCGCCCAGCAGCCACAGAAGAAGAAGAGAGCCCCCGTGGCCGGTGACGACCGTCAGGGGTACACCGATACGCCGCAGATCCCGGGGCAGAAGTGGAAGGTGCACGACGCCGCCCGCCCGCGCCCGCGCAAGGTCGCGCCCGCGGCAACGCTCGGCAATCCACCCGCCGACGCCATCGTGCTCTTCGACGGCAAGGATCTGTCCCAGTGGACCGCGCGCACTCGCGAAGGCCAGGAAGTGGCCCCCGCATGGAAGGTTGAGAATGGCTACGTCGAGATCGTGCCTCGCACCGCACGGCTGGTGACCAAGGAGAAGTTCGGCGATGTGCAACTGCATGTCGAGTGGCTCATCCCCCCGGGCCAGGATGGCGCCGGACAAGGCCACGGCAACAGCGGCATCGAACTGATGGGCCGCTATGAGGTGCAGGTGCTGGAGTCCTTCGAGAACCTCACCTACGCCGATGGCCAGGCCGCTTCGATCTACGGACAGTGGCCGCCGCTGGTCAACGCCTCGCGGCCCCCGGGCCAGTGGAACGTCTACGACATCTTCTTCGAGGCTCCCAAGTTCGATGGCGAGAAGCTCGTCAAGCCCGCCTACGTCACGGTCATCCACAACGGCATCCTCGTCCATCACCGCAAGGAGTTCCTCGGCCGCGCCGTCCATCGCCGCGTTGCCACCTATACGCCGCATGCGCCGGAGGAACCCCTGAGTCTCCAGGATCACGGCCGCCCGCTGCGCTACCGCAACATCTGGATCCGCCGCCTCAAGGGTTACGACGAGTAAGCCACTTCGATACCCCCCAAAAATACGAACGGCCTGGGCTCTTCGCCCAGGCCGTTTGCGTTTCGAGGGTTGGCTTCTTCTTACGGGAAGAACGCGCGCACCAGGAAGGTCATCAACTGACCGCGGGTGAGCGTTTCGTCCGGACCGTAGGTACCCAGAGCGGTCGGCGTCGAAAGCGCCGTGCCGTTGGAGATACGCAGTTCGCGCATCTTCTGGATGAAGGCGAAGAAGGTGTGGTTGTTCGGTACGT
This sequence comes from uncultured Acidobacteriota bacterium, assembly GCA_937952345.1. Classification (GTDB taxonomy): domain Bacteria; phylum Acidobacteriota; class Terriglobia; order Bryobacterales; family Bryobacteraceae; genus CADEFT01. Next base: position 615 of record CALFYN010000044.1, on the reverse strand, counting down.
CGGAGAAGTACGGGTTGCAGCCGACGAACAGACCAAACTGGTCGCCAACCTGCGTCACCTGGGTCCCGGTCGGGGAGCAGGAGGACGTGGTGGCGGCGCCGGAGGTCACCGTCGGGAACACGCTGTTCATCTTCGCGCGGATGATGAACGCCGACATCTGTGCACGGGTGAGCGGGTCGCTCGGGCAGAACCGGCGCTGCGGATCGGAAGTGGCGTTGCAGCCCTTCGTGTATCCGCGGCGGTACATCAGTTCGATGTAGCGCCATTCGCTGGTGCCATCGTCGTTTGTCACATTCCCGCTGGTACCGGGGCAGTTGACGTCCGCGAAGCTGCAGAATTTGCCGCCGGTGGCATTCAGGTAATTGGTGATGGCCTGCTCATTCATCTGTGCGCGGACAACCCACTTCGCCATATCGCGGCGGACAACGCCACCATCCGGATTGAACGTCTTAGCAGCGCGGCTGCCCGGATCGATTTCCGTCTGTTTGGCGGTCTGGATATAGGTGAAGAAGGGATGGCCAGGACGCACATCGTCATAGCTGGCGATGGAGTTATTGTAAGGGTCGCGCAGCGGGAAGGTCAGCGGATAGTGAGCCACGTAGGTGCCCCACTGGC
>CALFYN010000043.1 GCA_937952345.1 uncultured Acidobacteriota bacterium | reverse complement strand
ATCAGAAAACTCGGAATAGTCACCAACTCCCGCAGATCCGCCCAAGCATTCCGCCGCTCCACAGGCTTCCTCCCCGGCCCGTCCTTCAGCAGATTCCACCCCAGCGCCCCATACACAATCCCCACGCCGCCCAAAATCCAGAACCCCGGCCGCCATCCGAAATGGTCCCCCAGATACCCCGCCACGGTCCCGCCAGCCACCACGCCCAGGTTCAATCCAATCGAGTGCACGGCCATCGCCTTCGCCCGCGTCTCCGGCCCATGATGCTCGGCAATCAGCGCAATCGCCGCCGGCAAATACGCGCTCTCCACCACGCCCAGCACCAGCCGCAAAACAATCAGGCTCTTCACATCCGCCGCGAATCCCGTCACCGCCATCACCGCGCTCCACCCCAACAGGCTGAACAGCACAATGCGCGACCGCGAATGCCGGTCCGCCAGATACCCCGCCGCCGGCGACGACAACGCATACCCCCACAGAAACACCGATCCCAACGCCCCCAGCACCACATCCGACGCGCCCAAATCGCTCTTCAACAGCGCGAATACGCTCGACACCGCCGCGCGGTCCGCGTAGTTAATCCCCGCCGCAATCGCCAGAAAAACGGCTACTACCCACCGAATAGGCATCTTCTGTAGAGTAACGTAGAGATGCCCTCCACCAGCGCTCCCGGGCGCGTCAATTTAATCGGCGAACACATCGACTACCATTCCCTACCCGTGCTCCCCATGGCCATCGGCCAGCGCGTCACCGTGCATTTCACCCACTCCACAGGCCCGCAAATCCACGCCATCAGCAAGGACGGCTTCCCTCCGCGTGAATTCGAATGGACGCAATCCATCCCGCCATACGAACCCGGCGATTGGGGCAACTACCTCAAAGCCGCCGCCCAAGCCGTAGCCCTCCGCTGGGGTATCCACCACGGCATCCACGCCGAAATCACAGGCAACATCCCCCCCGCCGCCGGACTCTCCTCTTCCTCCGCCCTCCTCGTCGCCTTCACCCTCGCCCTGCTCGAAGCCAACCAAATCGAGGCCACCCTCGAAGAACTCATGGAAATCCTCCCCGACGGCGAACAATACGTCGGCACCCGCGGCGGAGGCATGGACCACGCCATCTCCCTCGCCGGCCAGCAAGGCTGCGCCCTCGAAATCCATTTCGATCCCTTCCGCACCCGCCCCATCCGCATCCCCGCCGATTGGGCCTTCCTCGTCGCCCACTCCCTTCGCACCGCCGAAAAGTCCAGTGCCGTGCGCGAGCACTACAACCAGCGCCGCTACGCCGGACAGCGCGCCCTCCAAACCCTCGGCCTCTCCAGCTACCGCCCGCTCCCCAATCCCGAACTCGCCGCGAAACTAACAGACCCCCTCGAACGCCGCTGCTTCCTCCACGTCGTTACCGAAGCCGCCCGTGTCCAACAAGCCATCGCCGCCCTCGAATCCGCCGATGCCCCCACCTTCGGCCGCATCCTCAATGAAGGCCACCGCAGCCTCCGCGATCAACTCGAAGTCAGTTGCCCCGAACTCGATCGCCTCACCGAGTCCGCGCTCCACGCCGGAGCGCTCGGCGCGCGCCTCACCGGAGCCGGATTCGGCGGTTGCGCCATCATCTTCACCACCCAATCCCAGCTCCCCGCCATCAAACAAAACCTCATCGAAATGTTCTACCACGGCGACCACACCCACATCTTCGACGCCGTCCCCTCCCAAGGAGCTATGGCAGCCGGTACATCTTCACCGACTTCGCATCCCTGACCAGCAGATTCTTCCCCAGCAACACCGGCTGCGCCCACGTCGCTTCGTCCGACACCTGATACTCCACCACCGGATGGAACTTCGCCGCCGACCGCCGGATCACCTTCAAATTCCCGGCTTCATTCAGCAGGAACAGCAGATCCCCCGCTGCCACCAGAGACATGTTCATCCCCTCGCGCCCCGGCGTCGACCACAGCACTTTCCCCGTCTTCACATCCATCGCGAACACGCTCCCCTTGCGCTTGTTCGTCATCCCGTACAGCACCTCCCCGTCCAGCACCGGCGAACTCATGTACATCGAATATTCCGGATTCTCCCATGCCACCTTCGCCGTCCATCCCGACCCCTGCTTCGCCACATCCACCGCCATCGTCCCCTTCCGCACACCCGACAGAATCACCCGGTTCCCCGTCACCACCGGAGTCACAATGTTCTCGTTGTACTGATCCACAAACGGCACCTTCCACAGCAACGCCCCGCTCCTTGCATCCAATCCCACCGCCTGCTTCAGCGCCAGCGTCACAATCTGCCGCACCCCGCCGATCTCCGCCACCACCGGCGAAGCATAGCTCGGCCCATCCCCGTTCCAACTCCATTTCACTACGCCCGTCGCAGGCTCCATCGCCATCAGCGAGCCCCCGCGATCATCCCCGATGTGTACCAGCAGCAGCCCGCCCTCAATCATCGGAGACATAGCCGTCCCCGTAAACATGTTCTGGCTATCCACCCGCGCCGAATAGTCCTTCTTCCACACCACTGCCCCCGTCCGCGCATCATGGCACAGCAGCACACCCGTGATCCCCAGCGTAAACACCCGGCCCTCAAAGAACACCGGAGACGAATTCGGCCCATACCCCATCTGCGTCGCGTACTGATTCTGCCGGAACGGCGCCCGGTACGCCGACTTCCACAACTCCTTCCCCGTCCCCCGCGAGAACGCCTGCACCACTTCCTGATCCCCTGTCCGGCTATGCACAAACACAGTATCCCCGGACACCGCTGGCGTCGAGTACCCGCCGCCCACCGCCGCGCTCCACGCCACCTGCAAGTCCCTC
>CALFYN010000042.1 GCA_937952345.1 uncultured Acidobacteriota bacterium | reverse complement strand
CGCTTCTCCAAAGTGGCTTGCAGCGAATCATACATCGTCGTTCCAAAGGGCTCGGCAACCGTCGTCGCCGCCGTGCGCCCGAACTGCTGCCGCAGCGGGCGCCCGCTCTCCCCCGCGCCAATCACCTGCCCGGCATTCATGTCGTTCCAGCCCATGGCCGCCGTGCTGCGCGTCGCCACGTACCCCGCCTGCCCCACAAACCCCCACCGCAACTGCTTCTGCATTGTGAAGTTCCAGCTTTGGACATAGCCGCGCCGGAACCGGTCGGCAATCGTGAAGGCTGCGAAAGTATTCGGGATGGGGATGATCCCGTTGCCAAGATCCGGAACGCGCACCGCTGGAATCCCGGCGGAAATCCCTTGCGGCGTATACGGAACGAATGTGTTCGGCCCTTGCAGATTGTCGATGATCAGCGTCGGGTAGTTCGTGCGGAACGTACGAGCATGCGAGAACGGGTCGTTCGTCAGCCCGTAGCCTGCGCGAATCACGAAGCCTTCGTTGACGCGATACGCAATCCCAACACGTGGCGCAAATCGCTTCTTGCTCTCCGAAATGCCGCAATCCCGCGGCACCTGACCTACGCCGCAGACGCGCATCATGTTGGTTCGCGGATCATACACTTCCAGCCCCCGCTCAGCGCGCGTCGGGAACGGGAAGTACTCCCAGCGCAGTCCGTAGCTGAGCGACAGCTTCCGCGATACGCTCCAGCGGTCGCGCACATACAGGCTGTATTGCTGCGAACGTGTCGTGTATTCGTCCGGCACCTGCGTGATCTTGCCGGCCAGCCGCGGCAATCCGAGCAGAAAAGCCGCATAGCTGTTGAACTGGTTCGGCGATTCGGCCGAGGCCAGCGAACCGCTGGCGTTGCGCACGCGCAGCATCGTGATCCCACCGGAGTATGTGAATCCGCCCGATGCCCCATGGAAAGACCCGGGAGCCTCCGGTTGGCTGTGGTTCATCCCCGTCGCGTAAATGTCGAAGCCGAACCGCACTTCGTGCGAACCTTTCGTCCAGTTGAAATTCGCCACGTACTGCTGTTGTGGATCGGCGCGGAAATACGGCATGAACGCATTGTCGATACCCACCGTATTGAACCCGTCGATCACAAAGCGCGGCCATCCGCCTTCGAATCGCCGCGATCCGTTCGTTCCCGGGATGCCCAGGAAATCGGACCCGAGCTTCTCATCCAGCCGCGCCTGCTCCACGTTCGTTCCCACTCGCGTGTAACCGTAGTAGGCATCCAGAATCAGCGTCGGGCTGATGATGTAGGTTGCGGCGCCCGTGAAACTATAGGTGCGCCCATTGGCAACCCCAGGATTGCCGCCCGCGCCCGAAAGCTGCACTCCACCGAGATCGCCGAAAATCGTGGGGTTCGTCATGTCGTAGTGCAGAATCGAAAAACGCCCGAACATGCTCAGCTTCTGCGACTGGATCCAGTTCACCTTCGTATCCGCGCGGTGGCGGTCAAAACGGTATGCTCCGCCCGTGAAGAAATTATTGGACAGCCCCGGCTGGTTCGGATCCGGAATCAGCCCGTTGAGCTTCTGCATGCTCCCGTTGAACCGCGACCCCGGCACCACCTTATTGGGAAACGGAATGCGGTTCAGCCCTTCCCCGTCTCCCGTAGCCGGATCGTACAGCCCGCGGGTCGATTCCGAAAAATCCCCGCGCTTCATCGCCGGCGTGGGCACTGTGCCAAACCGCGATGCGAACTGGTGATCCATCGTCGCCTCGTAGCTCATGAAGTAGAACAGCTTGTCCTTCTTGATCGGCCCGCCCAGCGACCCGCCAAACTCGTTCAACACCAGCTTGGGGTTATCCTGTCCCACGGGAAGAAAGAAATTCTTCGCCTTCAGCGCATTGCCGCTGTAATATTCAAATGCCGATCCGTGCAGATCGTTCGTGCCGCTCTTGATCGACACGTTGATCGCCGCACCCCCGGCCAATCCCTGCTCTGCATCGAACGAGTTTGTCACCACGTTCACCGTCTGAATCGCTTCCAGTGTCGGTACGAAACCCGTAATATGGGGCAGCCACGGCGCCTGGTTGCTGGCCCCATCGATGCGCGTATTGTTGATCGACTGGCTAGTCCCATTCACGTTGAACGCCAGCGCCCGGCTCGGATTCGTCGGCACCGAGTGCGCATTCGACGGAGGCCGGAACCCGGGCAGCGTGCGGAACAGGTTCTGGTAGTTCCGCCCCGTGGGAACCGGCAGATTCTCAAACGTCTTGGACGTCATCTCCGCCCGCACTTCCGCGCGGTCCGCCTGCAGGGCCGCCGATTCCGCGGTCACCTGTACCGACTCGGCCACCTGCCCCAACTGTAGCGTGAGATCCGCGCGGGTCACGCTGTTGATCGTTACCGTAACTTCCGTCCGCGCCGTCCGGAACCCGTCCTTCGTGACACTGAGTTCGTACACACCCGGATTCAGCGTCGCAAACGTGAATCCACCCGCTACGTTCGTGGCCGCATCGCGCGAAACACGAGATTGCTTATCCGTGATCGTGACTCGCGCGCCGGCAATCGCCGCATCGCTGGGATCCTTGATGTTGCCGGTGATGGACCCATAGAGGATCTGAGCGCTGGCCGGTGTGGCGCAGACACAGAGAGCCACCAAGGTGAGAAGACAAACTGGCTTGGTTGTCATAGACCTCCTTGCGATTTTCAGATCGTTTTATCTGAATTGATTCCGCCAGTATAGCTCTTCGATCTCCCGAATCAAAGCGCGCCTACGGTAACAGAAACCAGGTAACAGAAACTACTGGACCGGCAATCGGACCCCGGCCTGGCTCAACACCTCTCCTACGCCCACCCGCACTTCCGGCCACGCTGCCGTCCCCTCTGGCAGCCACAGATTGATCTGATACAACCCGGCGAATCCTGGAGCCGCCCCGGCATACCGGATTCGCTGATCCTCCACCGCCACCCCGTTCAGCAGCACACGGAACTCCGCCCGCCGCGCCAGCGGAGCCGCCGTCCGCACGACTTCCATGTAATAAGGCTCTGGTGTCAACGGCCCCAATCCCGTCGCGAACAACACCACATCTTCCCCGCCCCGCGCCAGGTTCTTTTCGCTGAGCACCGATCCATCCAATCGCACCGCGGCCACCGTCTCGGGATCGCGCAGGAACAACCCCGGCGCAACCGCTTTCAGCCGGACATTCACCTCCGGCCCCGACACCCCATCCAAATTCACCCGCACCTTTGCTTCCCGTTCCGGCAGCGCCGTATTCGGCACCAGGAAATTGATCTGCTCCGGCGACACATAGAACACCGGGGCCGCGAATCCATCCACAAACACCGTCACGCCAGTTCCCAACAGATAGGGAGGCAGAAAGTTCCCCAGTAAATCCGCCGGACCCAGCGCCCGCGTCGACCAGGACAGCCCCTTCCCGTAAATCGTGCCGAACGTATTCGGAGCCAGCACCTGCTGGTTCGTCGCCGCATGCACCACCGAAGCCGCCGAATACACCGGAGCGCTCCGAGGCTGGCAGCACAGCGCCAGCGTCCACACCAATAAATAGGGGCTCACATAGAAAAGGTGGGCCGCCAGGGCCCACCCTCTCAACCT
>CALFYN010000041.1 GCA_937952345.1 uncultured Acidobacteriota bacterium | reverse complement strand
CTAAGCGGCGAAGTACTTCTTCATGCGTTCGAGGGCTTCCATGAGGTTCTCGTAGCTGTTGGCGATGGAGAAGCGGAGGTAGCCCTGCCCGTACTCGCCGAAGGCGGTGCCGGAGAGACAGGCGACGCCGGCTTCCTGCAAGAGGGCATTGGCCAGCTCTTTCGATTCGCGGCCCGTGCCCTTGATGTTGGGGAACGCGTAGAACGCCCCTTCGGGGATGTTGCAGCGGAAGCCGGGCAAGGCGTTCAAGCCGGCGACGAAAGCATCGCGGCGGCGGCGGAACTCGGCGACCATGTGGTCCACATCATTCTGGGGTCCGGTGAGGGCAGCGAGTCCGGCGCGCTGGGTGAAGCTGGCGGTGCAGGAGTTGGAGTTGACCATCAGCTTGCTGACCGCTTCGGCCAAGTAGGCGGGCATGACGCCGTAGCCGAGGCGCCATCCGGTCATGGCGTAAGTCTTCGAGAAGCCATCGAGGATGATGGTCTTTTCGGCCATGCCGGGTTCGGCGGCGATAGAGCTTGGCTTGTCGCCGAAGTAGATGCGGGTGTAGATCTCGTCGGAGAGCACAATGATATTGCGGCCGCGGACGAGGTTGGCGATCTCGACGATGTCCTCGTGGGGGATGACGCCTCCGGTGGGATTCTGGGGCGAGTTGAGGATCAGCATTTTTGTCTTATCGCTGATGCGTTCGCGGAGGATGTTCAGATCGAAGGAGAAGCTGCGGTCTTCGAGCAGCGGGATGGGGACGGGAACGCCGCCGGCGAACTGGATCATCGACTCATAGATGGGGAAGCCGGGGTTGGGGTAGATGACTTCGTCGCCCTGTTCAATGAGGGCGAGGATGGGGAAGAAGATGATGGGCTTGCCGCCGGGAACGACGCAGACGTTTTCAATGCCGACGGGGATGCCGCGAGTGCGGCTGACGTAGCTGGCGATGGCCTCGCGAAAGTCGGGGAAGCCGGGTGTGGGACCGTAGTGGGTCCAGCCCTCGTCGAGGGCCTGCTTGCCCGCTTCAATGACGTGCCGCGGGGTGCGGAAATCGGGTTCGCCGATTTCGAGGTGGATGATGGAGCGTCCTTGCGCTTCAAGCGCCTTGGCACGCTGCAGGACTTCAAAAGCGCCTTCGACGAGGAGGCGATTCATGCGGCCGGCTAGGGGAATCATATTATTTTTGAAATACTGGGAATTGATTGCGGTATTCGATGAATTGGACGCGGTCGCCGATGGAGACCTTTTCGCCCGCAATACGGGCCGTGAGGCGTCCACCGGCATCGAGTGCGACGATGGCGATTTGATAAGGGGCTTCGTTGACGTATTGTTCGGGCGGCGAATATACCGTCGTCTCGGTGTAGATGACGCCGGGTCCGGGATTGGCGGGGTTCATGCGGCTGCTCCGAGGATGGTGACGACGCAGGTGGCTCCGGAACCGCCGAGGTTCTGAGTGAGTCCGAGTTCGTGGCGGGCCAGTTGACGCTCGCCGGCCTGGCCGCGGATTTGCAGGGCGACGTCGCAGAGTTGGGCGACGCCGGTGGCTCCGACGGGGTGGCCTTTGGACTTGAGTCCGCCGCTCGAGTTGAGCGGACGCTCGCCCGCAAGCGAGGTGTGGCCATCGAGGCAGTAGGGGCCGCCTTGGCCTTTGGGGCAGAAGCCGAGGTCTTCACTGGCGATGATTTCGGCGATGGTGAAGCAATCGTGGAGTTCGGCGAATTGGATGTCCTTGGCGGAAACGCCGGCCATGCGGTAGGCCTTTTCGCCGGCTTTGGCGACGGCGGCGAAGGTGGTGATGTCGTCCTTTTCGTCGAGGGCAAGGCGGTCTGAGGTTTGGGCGATGCCGAGGACGCGCACGGGTTGCGATGTGAACTCGGCGGCCCGATCGAGAGGGCAGATCAAGACGGCGGCCGCGCCATCGCTGATGAGGGAGCAATCGTAGAGGGTGAGCGGATCGGCGACGGGCTTGCCCTTGAGGGCCTGCTCGATGGTGATGATTTTTCTTAAATGGGCATCGGGATTTTTGGCGCCGTTGGCATGATTTTTGACGGCGACGGAAGCGAGATGCTCGCGGGTGGTGCCGTAGGCATACATGTGGCGGCGGGCGATCATGGCGAAGAGGGCCGGGAAGGTGGCTCCGGCTCGCATTTCGCCGCAGACGTCGCCGGCGGAAGCGAGAATTTCGGTGACTTTGGGAGTCGGCTGCGAGGTCATTTTCTCGACGCCGGCGGCGACGCTGGACCAGGCGTGGAAGAACGCCGAACCACTGGAGGCGCAGGCGGCTTCGAAGCGGGTGCAGGGGACGCCCGTAATGCCGGCGCCGGAGGCAACGAAGGGGGCGAGGTGATTCTGCCCCATGAAGGACGGTCCGGCGAAGTTGCCGAGGTAGAACGCTTCGACCTGGGATGGGGAGCAATGGGCGTCATGGAGCGCCTTTTCGATGGCTTCCGTGGTGAGGGAGCGCAGGTCGCGATCCGGAAAGGCGCCGAACGGGGTTTTCCCGATACCGATGATGGCTACGGGTCTCATATTCTTATGTTACCTGCCTTGTTTCTTCTTTTCGAGGTTCCAGAGGCCTCGGGAGATGACTCGTCCGCAGAAGGGGCAATAATTGAGGCCGACATAACTGGGGCGCGAATCGCCGAAGACGAGGTGGTATTCGGTGTCGATCTCGGTGAGGATGCGGCCATCGCGGAGCGTGTGCATGGGGCCGACGCGCACCATGTCGCGGTCGATCAAATCCTGTAATTCGGTGCAACAGACCATGGGGGTATTCTTTCATGGGGGTCGTGTCGACCGCAAAGGAATGCGTGTAGAATCGAGGCTTATGAAAATCGCAATGGCTGGGATGCTGATGGGATGTCTGGCGATGCCGGTGTTGGCCGAGCGGACGAAGACGGAGATTGTGAAGGCGACGACGCCGGAACAGGATGCCAAGGAGAACAGCGCGGCGGTTCCGGACGTGTACGCGATTCCGGCGCAGATCAAGAACGTGCTGGTGCTGCGGTTCAAATATAAAGCCGATTTGCTGGCCGGGATCGAAGAAATGGTGAAGAAGCATAAGATTCGCAATGCGGTCTTTTTGTCGGGGATCGGGTCGGTGCGCAATTCTCATGTGCATGGGGTGAGCAACCGCACCTTTCCTTCGAAGAATATGTTCGTGAAAGACGATTCGAACCCGGCCGACATCATCAGCATCAACGGGTATGTGATTGAAGGGCGGGTGCACGCACACATGACGCTGGCCGATGACGAGAAAGCGTTCGGCGGCCATATTGAGCCGGGGAATCCTGTATTCACGTTCGCGATCGTCACGCTTGGGATTCTGGAGGACAACGTCACTCTGGACAAGGTGGACGATAAAACGTATCGCTGATTTTGGAAATAGTGTCAAATTTTGTCAAGCGGCCTTGGTGTTGAGGACAGGGGGCGCGTCTTTGCCGCAGCAGCGCTTGAACTTTTCGCCGCTGCCGCAGGGGCATTTGGCATTGCGAGGCGTTTGGGGCTTGGCGGATTCGGGTTTTGTGTAAAGTTCTGTCAACTGGCGCTCGTAGGCTGCTTCGTTTTGCATGATTTCGGGGTCGGCTTCGACGCGGGTGGCGGCTTCGTTGATGGCGTGGGCGCAGTCTTCGACATCGGCGGCGGGGAGGCTCCATTTCTTGTTGGTGAGGAGGAGGACAGCCGCGCGGAGGAGGACGGAGGGTGACGATTTGGGGTTGTCGAGGACCTGTTCGAGCTTGTCGAGAGCTTTGGCGCGGAGGGATTGCATGCGGTCGCGGATGGTGATGGCGTACTCCTGTTCGGCGAAGGCGAGGGCTTGCTGGAAAGCGGGGTCGTCGGTCCAGTGATAGACGGTGGGACGGGAGACGGAGGCGAGC